>CAZVSG010000112.1:0-6491 GCA_964629345.1 uncultured Christensenella sp.
CTGACCTGACCGCCTGCATCCTGCAGGCAAAAGGAAAGGATTGCCCCGGCCGGGGCAATCCTTTCATCTGTGTCGGGAAACTTTACTTGACGACACCCTTTTTCAGGATGATGTTGGCATACTGCGCCTTTTCCCCTGTCGCGACCACCGCATACGCCTTTTTTGTCCGTTCATAATAAGCGAAGCGCTCCATGTGCTGCACCTCGGCCTGCGGTTCGTGCCGCCCGAGCACAGCCTTGAACTCCTCCCAGATCACGGGTTTGTAGGGATCGCCGGGAACGACTTCCATCAGCACAAAATTGGACCTGTCATACTGATCCAGCGGGAACAGCGGCAGGATGGCCTCCAGCAGCGCCGGCGCGGCGATCCCGTCCGCGCGCACCGCCCTCCTGCCGAAACTCTCCGTCGGGAAGTTCGCGTCCGCGAGCACGATTTCATCCCCATGTCCCATTTCGCTGAGGATCTTCAGCAGTTCCGGCGAGATCAGGTGTGAGATTCCTCTGAGCATATGGCTGCCTCCTTGTCGTTTATTGAGCGATTTATAAGGTCACATCGATCAAATGGATGATTACCCATTTCATGCCGGCAGAGAACGCGGAACCTCTTTGCTTTCCGCCGCGTTTCGCCTGTGACCGGCCGGGTGCATCTTTTGAATCAATGCCGCTGCAGCATCCTGTGCTGACAGACATGATCCCTTGAACGCACCCCTTCTGACGTTACTTTACGATCACGCCGTCCTCATCCCACAGGTCGTGCCAGTCCGCAGCGCCCGGCCACAGGAAGACCTGCCCCTTGATCAGGCGGCAGTTCCGTTCGACAGTCCTGAGTTTGGCCATTTCCGCATCCGTCAGCGGATCCTCTGTGGTGCAGCGAAGGTTGGACACGTACTCATTCTGATGCACCGAGAACGGGATGGGGATCTGCCCGCGCTGCACGGCCCATTTCAGGCAGATGACCGCGGGATGAACACCGTGCGCCTTGGCAATTTCGACCACCTCAGGCACCGCGATGTCCGCGACGTCCTCGGGGGTCATGTCCCGCTCCGGCCTTGTGGGACTGCCGATGGGGCAGAAGCCGATGGGCATGATGCCCTGCGCTGCGACATAATCATACAGCTCCTGCTGCTGGAAGCAGGGGTGCAGCTCCATCTCGATCAGCGAAGGCCGGATGCGGCACAGCGGCAATACCGCTTCCAGTTTGGGGATGGTCATACTGCTCATCCCGATATGCCGCGCAAGCCCCATATCATGCAGCCTTTCCATCTGGCGCCAGGTCGCCATGAACTCCTCCGCTGAAAACGGTCTGCTGTCGGGATTGCGGCTGTCGCCGTCGCAGCCCGGCGCATGGTAGTTGGGGAACGGCCAGTGCACAAAGTACGCGTCGACGTAATCCAGCTTCAGGTCACGCAGCGTTTTGGCGCAGGACAGGAGCACGTCGCCCTGCCCGTGCATGTCATTCCATACTTTTGAGGTGATGAACAGTTCCTCCCGCTTGACGGCGCCTTCCCTGAACGCGGCGGCGAACACCTCGCCGATCAGGTCCTCATTGCCGTAGACGGCCGCGCAGTCAAACATCCGGTAGCCGCAGCGGATGGCGCCTGCCACAGCCTGCGCGACCTGAACAGGCGTGAAGCGATCGCTGCCGAACGTGCCCATGCCGATGCAGGGGATCAGTTCTCCGTTTGCCAGCCTGCGTTTGGGTACAAGCGCCGGGTCGATGAATTCTGCCATGTGTAAGCTCCTTTCCTATAATAACTTTAGAGTCTCCTTATTTCCACCCTGGGCAGGATCGCCTGAAGATCGCTGTCCATATACTCCCCGGTCCCTGTGGCCAGCGCCGCCGCCGTGGCGACCGCTACGGCCAGACGTATCCGCTCCTCCATCGGAAGCCCGCGGACCATGCCCACCGCGAAACCCGCCACCATGCTGTCACCGCAGCCCACCGTGTTTTTGGCCTCAATGACCGGCGGGATCGCCTGGTACAAGCCCTCGTCATTGGCGACCAGCACGCCCTGCGCGCCCAGTGAAAGCGCTGCGGATGCGACGCCGTTTCGGTGAAGCGTGCTTACCGCCTCGATCATTTCATCAAGCGACCTGGGAAGGCTGCCCAGAAGCACCGCGATCTCGTCCATATTGGGTTTGATGAAATCAGGCGCGGCAGACAGGGCACTCTTCAGGGCGGTCCCGCTCGCATCCAGCAGCACGGGTCTCCCCGCGCGGCGGCACATACTGACCAGTGTAGCGTAGAAGTCCTCCGGAAGCCCGCGGGGCAGACTGCCGGAGATCACGACCGCGTCTGCCTCAGGCAGCCGAAGGGCGAGATCCGCCAGAAAGCGATCGGCCTCCTTCTGCGTGACCGGAGCGCCTGACTCCAGATATTCCGTGCTCTGCCCGCAGGACAGGTCCCAGCAGTTGATGCAGTTGCGCATCTCGGCCTCGATCGGGGTAAACGCCCTGGTGATCCCCTCCTGTGTGATGAGCGACTCGAAGTACCGGCCTGTATGGCCGCCCACAAAGCCCATGGCGGTCACGCGCTCACCCAGCTGCGCGGCCACGCGCGATACGTTGAGCCCTTTTCCGCCGGCGCTGTTCCGCACTTCCTTTACGCGCATCACAGTGCCCGGCGTGATCCTGTCCAGCAAATAGAGCTTGTCCACCGATGCGTTCAGCGTCACAGTCAGCAGCATGGCGGGCCCTCACTCATTGATCAGCATGATTTTTCCATGCACCTGCGAGGGGTCCTTGTACAGGGCGAAAGCATCCGCCGCCGCGCTCATGGGGTAGGTGCGGTGAATGAACGCGGGGTCGAACTTCAGTTCGCCGGTGCCGAAACAATGGGCAGTCAGGCGCCACTCCTCGCCCGGAAAAGGCGCGGAATAGCTCATCCAGCTGCCGGTCAGGCGGAATTCCTTGCGGTTCATGTTTTCCCACTGGCGGGGGGTGAAGGTCAGGTCAGTATGCGGGGTGCCGATGAAGCACACGCGCGCCTTGCTGGCGGCCAGCTCGAACGCCATGCGCATCGTCGCGGGATTGCCCGCCGTCTCAAACACGTAGTCAAAACCGGCGCCGTCTGTCAGGGCCATCGCTTCCTTGAGGAAATCGGGGTCCAGGGTATTGACGGACGCGTCCGCTCCCATACGCCTGGCCAGTTCCAGCCGTCCATTGTCGATATCCAGGACGACGAGTTTCTTTGCCCCGAAGATCCTGGCCCATTGCGCGGTGAAGACGCCGATGGTGCCGCACCCGAGCACGGCGACGGTTCCGCCGCCGCGGCAGTCATTCTGCCTCAGGCCGTGCAGCGCGACGGTGGAAGGCTCGAACATGGCTGCCTGTACATAGGGGATGGACGGATCATACCTGACGGCGTTCTGCGCGGGCAGAACCACATAATCCGCAAAGCTGCCCTGTTCCCGGCTGCCGATGAAGCTGTAATGCCTGCACAGCGCATAATTGCCCCGCATGCAGTCATCGCAGCGCATGCAGGGGACCAGCGGCGCGCCGCTGACCGTGTCCCCGACGCTCAGGCCCTTCACGCCCTCCCCGACCTCCGCAATGTCGCCGGAAAACTCATGTCCCAGTACCACAGGGTAGAAATGCGCCCCATGATGGAGCACGCGGGGCACGTCGCTGCCGCAGATGCCTGCCGCGCGGACGCGCACCTTGACCGTGCCGGGCCGGGTGACCGGCGTTTCCCAATCCCCGTAACGGATATCCTCGTTGCCGTACAATACTGCCGCCTTCATGGACCTTCCTTCCCAGTCAGCACTGTGCCATCATCGGCGCCAACCGTTCATACAATTCCAGATACCGCCTGTAACCCTTCCCATACACCGCTTCAGCAGACCTGTCAGGCTGATGGATACGCTGCACTGATACAGTCAGGGAAACGGCGGACGAATAATCGCTGTAGATGCCGATCCCGGCGCCGGCCAGGATCGCGGCCCCCAGCGTGGTCGCCGTATCGCTTGCAGGCACCTGGATGGGGATCCCTGTGATATCAGACTTCAACTGCGTCCAGACCAGGCTGTTGGCGCTGCCGCCCATCGCGCGCAATGTGCTGATCTCCGCGCCTGCTGCTTTGGCGGTTTCAAGGTTGTGCCTCAGCGCGTAGCCAACGCCTTCCATGACTGCCCGGATGAGGTGCGCGCGGGTTTTGGCGTAGCTGAGGCCAAAGAAGACGCCGCAGGCGTTCGGATCCCAGATGGGGCTGCGCTCCCCGGCCATATAGGGCAGAAATTGCACGCCCCCGCTGCCTGCGGGGACAGTTTCAGCCAGACTGCTCATGTCGGCGAAGCTCAGCTCTGGGCAGACCTGTTCACGCAGCCATTTCAACGCGCCGCCGCCGCCCGTGGTGCCCCCCTGCAGCAGCCACTGCCCCGGGACAACGTGCGCGCTGAGGATCAGCTTCGGATCGGCCGCATACCGGGAAATGCACAGGCTCATCCCGCCGGCCTGTCCCCCCTGCTCCTGCGCCTGGCCCGCTTCGCACACGCCGGCGCCCAGCGTTCCGCAGGCTGCGTCCAGCCCGCCGGCGACGACCGGCGTTCCTGCCATCAGCCCTGTCAGCGCTGCGGCAGCAGGTGAAACAAGGCCGACCGTCTGATGGCAGTCATAAAGTGGCGGCAGCAGATCTGTCCGCACGCCCAAGGCCTTGGCCACGTCCATGTCCCAGCAGCCTTTTCGCATGTCATAGCAGCACAGCCCGTATCCCTGCGATCTGTCCTGGGTCACCTCTCCGGTCAGGCGCAGCACGACGAAGCCGTTTGACTGCAGGATGTGCCTTGCATTGCGGTATACTTGAGGCGCATGGTTGCGGTACCACAGGATCTTGGGCAGGGTATAGCTGGGCTGGACCGAATTGCCGGATACTTCAAACAGTGTCTTCTCCGGCACAAGGGCACGGATCTCATCACATTCCGCTCGTGCCCGGGTATCTGTCCAGATCGGCGTATTGCACAGCGGCCTGCCGGATCCGTCCACCGCGACCGCGGACCAGCTCTGCCCGTCCACGCCGAGCGCGGCGATGTCGGAAGCGCTGATGCCGCTTGCGCTGATCACCGTCCGCACGGACTTGCAGACCCCTGACCACCAGTCCTCCGGATCCTGCTCTGCCCAGCCGGATCTGGGGTACAGCACGGGGTATTCGCTCTGTGCCTGCCCGGCTACTGTGCCGTCCGGGCGGAACAGCGCGGCCTTGCAGGCGGAGGTGCCGACGTCGATGCCCAGCAGGTATGCGGCCATGTTTATGCCTTACCGTCCGATCCGCACACCCTGATCAGTTCCATGACGCGGTTCCTGACGGCGTCGCGCGCGGCGCCAAGGTATTTTTTCGGGTCGAACTGATCCGGCTTTTCGGCAAGATAGGCTTTGACGGCGTTTGTGAAGGTGATGCGCAGTTCGGTCGCGTAATTGACCTTGCAGATCCCGCGCTGGATGCAGGCCTTCACCTGATCGTAAGGGACCCCGCTGGTCCCGTGCAGCACCAGCGGTACGTCTACCGCCTCATGGATCCGTTCCAGCAGCGCAAGATCAAGCTTCGGAACGCCCTTGTAAACGCCGTGCGCCGTGCCGATCGCGACCGCGAAGCTGGAAACGCCCGTCCGCTCAACAAACTCGGCGGCCTCGGCGGGATCGGTATACTGCGGTTTCCCGCCGTGGCCGTCTTCTTTCCCGCCGACCGTTCCCAGCTCCGCTTCGACCGGAATGCCGCACGCCATGGCGACCACCTGCCGCGCCAGCATCAGGTTGTCATCAAAGGGCAGCATGGAACCGTCGATCATCAGGGACGTGTATCCCTCGCGCGCGCACCGCTCGGCAAGCGAAAGGCTGTCGCCGTGATCCAGATGCAAAACGACGGGGATCTTCACGTCGCGCGCAAGGCGGCTGATGAACCCGGCAAATAACCCGGGGGAGGCGTAGCGGAGCGTTCCTGACGTTGTCTGAAGAAGCACCGGCGCGCCGAGCGCATCCGCCGCTTCAACGACCGCCTGTGCCATTTCGATGTTTTCAACATTGAAAGCGCCGATGGCGTATTTCCCCTGCAGGGCGGCCAGCATCAATTCCCGTGAAGTGACCAGCGGCATTTGATCAGTTCCTTTCATCCTCTTATTGTTCGACAGCATAGCTATTTCTGCAAAGTCTGTCAATGAAAACGACTGCCAGGATACTGATGCATTGAGCCTGCAGCCCAGGACTTCGGGCACTGTCTCAGGCTGTCTGGTTGCCGAGTGACTTGAGCGGACCAATAAGGGAAAAGATGAGGGATGCACGTAAAAGTCGCTGCAGAATCCGGCAATGGGGTGTGGCGTTCGAGCCAGGGGAGAAGAGCGCATAATGGGTGACAGTAAAGCGCCGACGTGGAGAAATGCCATATTCGCTGCCTGACACAGTGCCGGGCAAGACGGTAAGGTTACTATTGTGAACATGGTAACAGAGGCATGTTCGATTCCCACCCCTGCAGCATTTGCCGCCGTGGACTGGGCTCTGTTCGCG
>CAZVSG010000113.1:0-6459 GCA_964629345.1 uncultured Christensenella sp.
CTCCACCAGCCGTTAGCTGGCACCCTGCCCTGCGGTGCTCGGACTTTCCTCATGCGTGACACATGCGGCCATCCGTCTGCCTCATCTTTCAAACAATTGTCCGCTCACCCGATGATCAGCCGGCCGCAGGTTTCGCACTCGACCTGCTGTCCGGAACGAATGACTGACAGAACTGACGAAGGGAATCCCATGTTGCACCCTCCGCACTGCCCGTTGATCAGCTTTGCCATCGGAGGCGTGCAGTGCTGCTTGATTTGGGTGTACCTTGCTAGGTACTCAGGCTCTATGCCCTTTTTCTTTTCCTCCGCTGCCGCGCGCAGCCTGTCCAGAACCTCGGATTTCTCCTTGAACTCCTGATCATACTCCACGCGGAGCTGGTCAAACTCTTCCTTGGACTTGATCGCCCGCATCTTGATATCGCGCTGCTTGCGGTCTCGGTCAGCCGCGTTCTTCCGGATCCTTCGGATCTCCTGATCATATTCGTTCAGACTTCCGGCGACCTGCTCCGCTTCCCGGATGAATTGTTCCAGCGCTTTGCTTGATCCGGGCGGGTCATCCTGGATGCGCTTCTGAAGCTGCTTGAGCTGGTCATCCGCGAGTGAAATCATGTCTTTCAGCGCGTCGATGCGGTCTGACATCGCGATCACTTCGCTCTCAACCGTTTTCAGGCTCTCCTGCTGATCACGAATATAGTCCCGGAGCTTCAGCAGTTTCTGGCGTTTGGGCGACTGCCTGATGGAAGTGGCGATCAGGTCAGCTTCCGTATCCGCTGTCTGATACTCCCACAATAGATCCAACTGTGTCATTGTTTCCTCCCCGCGGGCTCATCCCAAAGCATATGGGATGCATCTGGATACATCAACCCGTAATGAACAGTGTAACGTATCCATGGCGTTTTGTAAACCAGCCGCCAGAGGGGCGAGCATCGGAGCCTCCGTCGCGTAATGGCCTCCCTCATAAAGCGTCAGGCCGCGGGAGACCGCTTCCACCGCGTGATGATGCCGCACTTCACCGGTCAGGAGGGCCTGGGCTCCGGCATCCAATGCTTCTTTCCATCCTTCGCTGTACGCACCCCCCGCGACAGCCAGGGTACGGATTTCCCTTCCCGGTTCACCGAACAGGAAGGCCGGCCCTTTGAGCCTGCCGGATATCACCTCTTGATATTCCCCGGCGGCAGTGGGTCTTTCCAGTTCGCCGATGAAAAGATATTTTCCTTCTTTTCTGATGTTCTGAAGTGTTAGCAGCCTGGCGACGGCGATGCTGGCGGAGAGCGCTTCAGACTGATCGGCATTGGTGTGCGCTGCGATGAGTGAAATGCCCGACCGGATCAGTGAAGCGAGGATGCCCGGGACGTATTCCCTTTCGTTCATGCTGCTGATCGGCGAGAAAAGGATCGGATGATGGGAAAGGATCAGTTCGGCGCCAAGGCTCTGCGCTTCCTGGACGACCTCTTTTGTCACGTCAAGCGTGACGAGCACGCGGCTGACCTCCTGCCCCGGATCCCCGGCCTGGATACCGGCGTTGTCGAATCCCTCCTGTGAGGCAAACGGAGCGACGCTGTCCAGCCAGTCATACACCGTCTGAACATTTGCTTTCTTCATCATGCATCCTCTCCTGTATCAGCCTGCGGAATCTTTCGCCTTCTGATCCCCGCCAGGCGTCTGCTACGGACAGCTGCCAGGCCAGGTATTCACGCGCCGTGGCCGAAGCCGTTCCGTTCAGTGAGCAGCCGAGCAAACGTTCCGTCTCGGTCAGGCGCTGCGTTCCGGGAACAGCGGAAATGACCAGGTAAAACCTCCCCCTGGCATGAACGACGTGCTCGGATAGGATCCGGTACCCTCTTTTCATGACGGCGTCCCGCATTAGCGGCAGCTGCGCATGGGCGCTGAGAATCAGCTTTGCCCCATGAAGGGAGACATCCTGGCTGAGGATCCCTGATATCACGCCGCCGCCCATGCCGGCGATGATGACCGCTTCCGGCCTTCCGCTCAGCGCGTGCAGGCCGTTCTCCCCGCTGAGGATCACCCGGTCCAGAACGTGATGCCGGATAAACAAATCCCGCGCCTTACCGCGGGAAACAGGGCTGATATCGCTGACGATCATCTTCCCGCATCGGCCTGTGGCCAGAAGCCAAAGGGACAGTTTGCCGTGATCAGCGCCGATGTCCGCTGCCAGGCTGCAGGCAGGCACCTGCTCCGCGATGCAGGAAAGGCGTTCATCCAGTGCGGGAAGCGATCGGGTCTTCTCCACCTTCAGTCCAGGAAATCCTTCAGTTTCTTGCTGCGGCTGGGGTGGCGGAGTTTCCGCAGCGCTTTGGCTTCGATCTGCCGGATCCGTTCCCTGGTCACCATGAATTCTTTCCCGACCTCCTCCAGCGTGCGGGGATTGCCGTCATCCAGTCCGAAGCGCAGCCGAAGCACTTTGGCTTCCCTCGGGGTCAGGGAGTCAAGCACGTCCCAGAGGAGCTCCTTCATCAGCGCGTTTGACGCCGCATCAGCCGGCGCGGGAGCATCCTCATCCTGTATAAAGTCACCCAGGTGGCTGTCCTCCTCCTCGCCGATGGGCGTCTCCAGCGATACCGGCTCCTGCGCGATCTTGATGATCTCCCGCACCTTGCCCTCGGTGATGCCCATGGCTTTCGCGATCTCCTCCGGCGTCGGTTCGCGGCCATATTCCTGCAGCAGCTGGCGTGAAATGCGGATCAGCTTGTTGATGGTTTCCACCATATGCACCGGTATGCGGATGGTTCTTGCCTGGTCCGCGATCGCGCGCGTGATCGCCTGCCTGATCCACCAGGTGGCGTAAGTGGAGAACTTGAAACCCTTTCTGAAATCGAACTTCTCCACGGCCTTGATCAGCCCGAGATTTCCCTCCTGGATCAGATCCAGAAACAGCATCCCGCGGCCTACGTAACGCTTGGCGATCGAGACAACGAGCCTGAGGTTTGCCTCGGCAAGCTGATGCTTCGCCTCCTCGTCCCCTGTCTCCATCCGCTGTGCCAGCTGGACTTCCTGCTCTGCTGTCAGAAGCGGCACCTTTCCGATCTCCTTGAGGTACATGCGGACAGGATCGTCAATATTGACGGCTTCCGGGATGGACAGGTCGATCTCCTCCTCATCCCCTTCCCCCTTGATCTCCTCCTGCTCAAGATCGTTTTCCTTGACGACCTGAACACCTAAGCTTTCCAGCGTATCCAGCACCAATTCAAACTGCTCCGGCTCTATGTCATAGGATGAAAGGATGTTCACCATCTCTTCGCTGCTGATGATGCCTTTTGCCTTTGCCATTTCATAGAACTCGCTCAGTCTGCTCTGCTGCTTTGTGTTCATATTGGAGTCCAAGGGCGCACTTCCTTTCTTCATCGGACAATATACTTATTATACCGCTCAAGCTCGGTTCTCAACTCTCTGATCAGCTGAAGCGTAAGAAGTTTTTGTTCTCCATCCTGAGCCCTGATTTCCTCGTTCAGCGTTGAAATGCGCTGATTGATTCTGTTGGTCCGTATCACATTCAGGCAGTCCTCCGCCGCACTCAGCGCTTCCTCTTTTCCAAGATCCGGCAGACGGTTGAACAGCTCCCCCGCGAGCACGCGGTCCTCGTCGCTTTCCATCTCATCCATGATGGCCGCGGGACTCTTTCCATCCAGAAGACCCTTGGCGATCGCCTTGATCCCGGGATCAGTGAAATCGGACTCCACCAGGAACCCCTCCGGAAGGAATCCGGTCGCAAGAAGCGCTGCAAGCGTGATCTCCGACATCTCTGTCTTTGGCTTGGCTTCACGGCTCTTTCCTGCAGTCAGCGGTTCCGGGAATCCCTTCTCTGCCTCCGCCCGCCTGCCAAGCTTCATCTGCTTTACCAGCACGTCCTTTGATATCCCGGTCTTCACGGAAATCTTACCCAGATAATAGTCGGTTTCCACAGGTTCCTTTACCATTTGGAGCAACTGGCACGCCTGTCTGGCATATTCCCGCTTGCTCTCATCCAGGCTCATGTCGAGCCCCTTTTCTAGCCGGTTCAGGCGAAATGCCATGGCCGGGATCGGTTTAAGGGCATGAAACGCTTCCTGCCCATGAGCACGGATGAACTCATCCGGGTCTTCCCCGCCGGGGATATGGATGACCTTGGCGGTGATCCCCTCCGGGTTCAGGATGTCCAGCGCGCGCAGGGCCGCGGTCTGCCCCGGCTCGTCGCCGTCGTAGCAGATCCAGGTTTCCGCGGCATAGCTCTTCATGATCCGGGCCTGCTCCGGCGTCAGCGACGTGCCGAGGGTCGCCACGGCGTTGTTGATGCCATTCTGGGAAAGCGCGATGACGTCCATGTACCCTTCCACCAGGATCAGTTGCCCAAGGTTCCGCTGACGCTTCAGCAGGTTGATGCCGTAGACGTTGCTGCGTTTGTTGTAGATCAGGCTGTCTGAGGTGTTGAGGTATTTCGGCTGCGCGTTCCCCAACGCGCGTGCGCCAAACCCGATGGTCTGGCCGTAACGGTTGATGATGGGAAACATCACCCGGTCCCGGAAGACGTCATATCGGCTGCTGTCCCTGACCGTGATCAGGGCGGCCTGCTGCAGCTCCTCGAGCGTATACCCCATCCCTGTCAGGTGTGTCAGTAGGCTGTCCCACTCATTCGGGCTCGCCCCGATGCCAAAGCGCCTGATGACACCGTCATCAAGACCGCGGCCGTGCAGGTACTCCAGTGCCTTGCTGCCCTCATCTGTCCAAAGCAGGTCATGGTAATATTTTGCCGCTTCCCTGGTGGCTTCAATCAGCCGTTCGCGCAGCGACCGCTGGCGCTCTTCCTCAGGATCCTCTGCAAGCGACGGCGGGGGAGGCAGATGAAAATGTTTTGACAGATGAAGCAGTGCCTCAGGATACGTCAGTTTCTCCATCTCCATGACGAACTGCACGATGTTCCCGCTGGCCTTGCATCCGAAACAGTAATACAGGTTCAGGTCCTGATTTACGGAAAACGACGGCGTTTTCTCATTGTGGAAAGGGCAGAGGCCCCAGTGCCTACGGCCCTTCTTCTGCAAAGGAAGATAAGCGGATACAAGGTCTACGATGCTTGAATTCGCATAGACCTGATCGACCCAGGAACTTGGGTATCGGGGTGCCAACGCCGCTCACTGCCTTCCTTTGTACATGTGGATCACATCACCGTAAAAGCTTCCGGCATAAACAGCTGACGGAACAAGCGCATGGCATAACGGTCCGTCATGGAGGCAAGGTAATCCGTAACGGCCCGGGCCGTTCCTTCCTCCCGGGCGATCCTGATAAAATCCTCCGGCATCTTCTCCGGCATGCTGCTGAAATATTCATACAGCCGGATGAGGATAAAGTCACACTTGCTTTCCTCTTCGCTGCGCCAGCTGTCCTGATAAACACGTTTGAACAGAAAGTCGCGCAGGGTGTCGGTCGCCTGCTGGACCGGCGCGCTGCTGATGATCCCCGGTTTCCCCGCGCTGTTATCCACGATGTCGCTGATCATTGTATGGATGCGCTCTCCGTGTGTCTGGCCAAGCACCTTCAGGGCCTCCTGAGGCAAGGTATCCGTCCTGATGATGCCCGCGCGGATCGCATCGTCGATGTCATGGTTGATGTATGCGATCCGGTCTGAGCGCGCGACAACGACGCCTTCAAGGCTGGCCGCCTTCAGGCTGCCGGTATGGTTGGCGATCCCGTTGCGGACTTCCCAGGTCAAGTTCAGCCCGCCTCTGCCCTCCAGCTTTTCAACGACACGGAGGCTCTGCTCATAATGCTTGAATCCGCCGGGATTGAGGTGGTTGAGCGTACGCTCACCGATGTGCCCGAACGGCGTATGGCCAAGGTCGTGCGCGAGGGCGACGGCTTCCGTGAGGTCTTCATTCAGCCTGAGCGCGCGGGCGATCGTACGCGCGATCTGGGCTACCTCCAGGGTATGGGTCAGCCTTGTCCGGTAATGATCTCCTTCCGGAGACAGGAAGACCTGCGTTTTAAACTGCAGCCGGCGAAAGCCCTTTGAATGGATGATCCGATCCCGGTCCCTCTGAAACTCCGTCCGCATGGTGTCAGGCGATATCGGGCGCTCCCGGCCCTTTGTCAGCCTGCTTCTGGAAGCATAGGGCGACAGATTCGTTTCTTCATTCAGCTCAAGCATTTCACGAATAGTCACACCATACCCCCTGTTATCATGCTGATGTTATTCTACCCATGTTCTTTCATTCTACCGGCTTTGGGTCTTAAAAAAGGGAACTGACCGAAAGAATCAATGGTTTTGATCAGGCGGGAATGGCATGATCATCTCGAGCCACTCGCGCTCTTCTTTCGTCAGCTTTGCCCGGCTGATCAGATCAGGCCTGCGTTGTGCTGTCACAAGAAGGCGCTGCCGGCGGCGCCAGCGTTCGATTTCGGCATGATTTCCATTCAGCAGCACCTCCGGAACCAACGATCCCTCAAAGTCACGCGGACGGGTGAATTGCGG
>CAZVSG010000114.1:0-4401 GCA_964629345.1 uncultured Christensenella sp.
ACCCGGCGAGGATCGCGCAGTTGACCGTGATCAGCGGCAGGAAGATGCCCAGCTTGGCATGCAGGTCCGGCATATAGCGGTCCATGCCCATCTCAAGGATCTGGACCAGGGCCGCGATGACCATGATGAAGATGATGTACTGCAGGTAGACCAGCTCCAGCGGCAGGATGACGTACTGATAGACGATCCAGTTGATCGCCGTGGTCAGGACCAGCACCAGCGTGACCGCCATGCCCAGGCCCGTGGCCGTCCTGTACTCGCCGGACACGGACAGGTAGGAACACATCCCCAGGAAGTTGGAGAGGATCATGTTGCTGGTGATGATGGAGGCAAGGAAGATGATCAGGGGGCTGATGTTGGGCGCCATAGCTTTCCTCCTTTACCTTATCTGCTTCGCGGCCTGTTTCGCCTGGCGGGCGGACATCGCCCAGATGAGGGAGGCGATGATGAAGAAGGCCGCCGGTGGCATGATCATGATGGTCCAGGGGACGAAGCCCTCAAAGACGACCTTCATCCCGAACACCGTCCCAAAGCCCAGGACCTCACGGATCAGTGAAATGATCAGGAGCACGCCTGTGTAGCCCAGGCCCGCGAACAGGCCGTCGACCATGGCCGGAAGGGGCGGATTGCCCTGCGCGTAGGCCTCAGCGCGGCCCATGATGATGCAGTTGGTGATGATCAGGCCGACGTAGGGGCCCAGCTGCTTGGCAATGTCCGGCAGGTAGGCTTTCAGCAGCAGCTCCACAAAGATCACGTAGGCCGCGATGACCAGCGTCTGCACCAGCATGCGCACCCGGTGGGGGATGACGCTGCGCAGCGCGGAGAGCGTGAGGCTGGACAGCCCCGTGACGAAACTGAGCCCGAGACCCATGACCAGGGAGTTCTTCATCGTATTGGTGACCGCCAGGGAGGAACAGATGCCCAGGATGGCACGGAGCACCTGGTTGTCCGTCAGCAGGGTCCGCCTGATGATCGCGCGCGGTTTTTCAACAGCCATTTTACTTCGCCTCCCCGGGGAAAATGGACTCACGGAGCGCTTTGTTCAGCGTGCGCAGCACCGCGGCGGAAGTCTGGGTCGCCCCGGTCACGGCATCCAGGCCCGCGCCGTAGGACAGAACGGTGTCCGGCGTGATGGCCAGGCCGCGGAACTGCTCCTTGTAGACCTCCTCATCGATGCGCCCGCCCAGACCAGGGGTCTCATTCTGGTAGGTGAAAACCACTCCGGTGATCTGATCAAGCGGGGCGCTGACCCCCAGGTAGCCCCTCAGGGCGCCCCAGAGCGCGCTGCCCTCAAAGGGCACGGCATAGGCCTGCGGCCCGCCCTGGCCGTACGCCAGCACGGGAACGCCGTTGAGTTCCCCTTCCCTGATGTTTTCCCGATAGAAGGCCTCGACTTGCGCGTCTGTCAGCCCCCTGTCCAGATCCAGGGCATAGAGCACCGCGCGCTGGCCGCGCAGCTCCTCGTTCTTCAGGATGGCCGGCTTGAACCCCTCATAGGCCGCAGCCAGCGCGAAGGTCAGGACGGCTGAGATGAGGAGCATGAACAAAAGGGTGTAGACATGCCCTTTCTTCATTGGACGGCCTCCTTTCCCGGCAGTTTCCGGCGCGCCTTCAGCTTCCCGTACTGCAATTCGATCAGCGGGGTCAGGGCGTTGACGATCAGGACGGCGAACATCATCCCCTCGGTGAAGAGCGAGAAGGTGCGGATGACGACCGTGATCAGGCCGACCAGGCTGCCGGCGATCCATTTCTCCCCCTTGCCCTTGGGCGCGCTCACCGGGTCGGTGACCATGAAGACGGCGCCGAAGAGGAAGCCGCCGGATAAAACGGCAAACAGCGGCGGCGCCGCCAGCATGCCGGTGGCATGCGCCACACCCGCGTAATGCAGGACCGCGCTGAGCAGGGCGCCGGAAACGACGGTGGACACCATCAGCTGCCAGGACGCTACTTTTTTATATACGAGGAAGATGCCGGCCAGAAGGATCAGCAGCGCGCTGGTCTCCCCCATGGAGCCGGCGATGGTGCCCAGGAAGAGGTTCAGGGACGGGGTAAGGGCGCCGGTGGTGTTGTAGGTGATGATGGGCGTGGCGGAGGTCACCGCGTCGGCGGCGACGGTCCAGATCGCAAAACCGCCCGGCAGCGACGCAAACGGCTGCGCCCAGGCCATGGTCATCTGGCTTGGGAAGGCGATGTAGATGAAACAGCGGCCCACGAGGGCAGGGTTGAAGATGTTGCGGCCGAACCCGCCAAACACCGCCTTGCCGAACAGGATGCCGAACACGATGCCCACCAGGGCGATCCAGACGGGCGTCCGGGGCGGGAGGCTGAGGGTGAAGAGCGCGGAGGAGACAAACACGGCCTCGGACACCTTCGCCTTATTCCCGGAGATGCTCCGCATCACCAGATACTCGGTCAAAGAGGCCGCCAGCGCGACCAGTGCTGCCAGCATCAGGATCCGCCATCCGAACAGGAAGACCGCCGCCAGCGCCACCGGCACAAGGGACAGCAGCACCGTGCGCATCATCTTCTGCTTCATGAACAGGCCCTTTATGTCCATACACATCACCTCGTTGGAACCATTATAAGGGTTGCCCGCGTTTTCGCAATACCCGGCGCGGCGAAAGGTTGCATTCCGCTTTCCCCCGCGTGCCGGGCGATCTGTGATACCATACGGAGGAAGGCCCCGTCCCGGGGGCAGCGGAAGGAGCAGGCAGCATGAAAAGCAAGCGGATCAGGATCCTCCTCATCGTCCTCGCGGTCCTCCTCATCGGCTTTATCGCGTTTCGGATCATCATCTCCCGCATCGAGGCAAATCTCTCGAAACTGACGGACATGCCCGTCCGGTCCGTTGACCTGACCGCGGTGGGAGACGGCACCTATACAGGGACGTATTCCGCCTTCCCGGTTTCCGCGGAGGTCCAAGTCGCAGTGAAGGATCACGTGATCACCGGGATCAAACTGGTCAAGCACACCCACGGGCAGGGATCGGAGGCGGAAGCGATCCCGGAAATGGTCGTCGCCGCGCAGTCCCTGCAGGTGGACGCCGTCGCCGGGGCCACCTACAGCAGCAAGGTCATCCTCAAGGCGATCGAAGACGCACTGATCCCTGAAGGCACAGACAGCGGAAAATAGGGCCTCTGCTGGCGGTCCCCTCCGGAACGTGCTACAATCAGCACGGAAACCGCAGAAAAAGGAGCATCATATGATCCGCACGTCCCGCTTTGGCGTCATGCAGGAAATAAGGGAACGCTTCGCCAACCGCGCCGTCAGCCCGGAGGAGATCCCCCGGGAGACCCTGTACGCCCTGATCGAAGCCGCCAGCTTCGCGCCTTCCTGCTTCAACGAGCAGCCGTGGCGCTTCCTCATCGCGCAGGGGGAGCGCAGGGCGGCGCTGCTTAAAACGCTGACCCCCCTGAACCAGGAATGGGCCGGGAGCGCGCCCGTGCTCATCCTCACCCTGGCCAAAAAGACCTTCACCCAGGGCGGGAAGGACAACTACTGGCACCTGTCCGACACCGGCTGCGCCACAGGGTTTTTGATGCTGGAGGCGCAGCGCCGCGGCCTGACCGCGCACCCGATGGGCGGATTTTCCCGGGAGCAGGCCCGGGAGGCGTTCAACGTCCCGGATGATTACAGCATCGTTCACGTCATGGCGGTCGGCCGGCCAGGCGACATCGGGAAGCTCTCCCCGCGCGATCAGGAGCGCAACCATCCCATGCCGCGCAAGGCCGTGGAGGACCTGCTGCTGTGAGCCGTTCCGCCCGTCGGATGCCCCTGCTGTTCGTCGGGCACGGCTCCCCGATGAACGCCGCGGAGGACAACGCCTGGACGAAAAGGTGGGCGGAGCTTGGGAAAAGCCTGCCCCGCCCGGAAGCCATCCTCTGCCTTTCGGCGCACTTCGTGACCAGGGGCCTGCACGCCGTGAACGTTTCGGAGCCCCAAACCATCCACGATTTTTACGGGTTCCCCCCGGCGCTGTATCAGATCCGCTACCCTGCCCCGGGCAGCCCGGCGCTGGCCGGGCGCGCGGTCAGCCTGCTGAACGGAAAAGCCGCCCTCACAGATGAGTGGGGGCTGGACCACGGCGCGTGGAGCGTGCTGCGGGTGATGTACCCGCAGGCGGACGTCCCGGTGACGCAGCTGAGCCTGGACCTGAACCTGAGCGCAAAGGAACAGCTGGACGTCGGCGCGGCGCTTCGCCCCCTGCGGGAGGAGGGCGTGCTCATCCTGGGCAGCGGGAACATCGTGCACAACCTGCGGGAGATCCGCATGGACCGGGCGCAGCCCTTCCCCTGGGCGGGAAGCTTCGGGGAGGCCATCCACGGGCTTGTCCTGGGCGGAGACTACCAGGGCGTGGGTTCCTACCGGTCGCTGCCGGGCTGGCGGGAGAGCGTCAACACC
>CAZVSG010000114.1:4411-6317 GCA_964629345.1 uncultured Christensenella sp.
GCCGGAGGGCCAGGATCTGCCCGCCTTGATCCGGGCCGTTTGCCGATTGCCGGGTTTGCTCAGGCTGCGCCTGGGCAGCGTGGAGCCGCAGCAATTCACGGAGCCGCTGCTCAATGTCCTGGGGGCCGCGGACGAAAGGGACCGCGCGGCCGCCTTCAACCATGACTACCATTGGGGCAGCCTGTCGATGACGGGCTACGTCCTGACAGATGAAAGCGAGGAACGATGATGAAACGGGACATCGAACAGACCGTCACCGGCGCGCGCGCGGTCGACGGGGCGGGCGTCAGCCTGGTGAGGGTGCTGGGTCACGGGACGACGGAGAGCTTCGACCCCTTCCTGATGCTGGATGCCTTTGACTCCACCGATCCTGAGGACTACGTCGCGGGCTTCCCCTGGCATCCCCACCGCGGGATCGAGACGGTCACCTACCTGGTGTCCGGGCACATCGAGCACGGGGACAGCCTGGGCAATTCGGGCGACATCCGTGACGGGGGCTGCCAGTGGATGACCGCGGGCGGCGGCATCCTGCACCAGGAGATGCCCAAGGCGTCGCCCAGGATGCTGGGGCTGCAGCTGTGGCTGAACCTGCCCCGGAAGGACAAGATGACCCCGCCCAAGTACAACGACATCCGAACGGAGGACGTGCCGGAAGTCAGGGAAGACGGATTGACGGTGCGGGTGATCTCCGGTTCCTACGGAGGGAAGCAGGGTTTCATGACCGGCGAGCATGTGAGGATGACGATGCTGGACGTCCGGCTGGACGCCGGAAAAGCATTCCGGATGCAAACCCCGGCGGACGAGACCCTGTTTACCTACCTGATGGCCGGTTCCGGCTTTTTCGGCGCCTCCGGGCAGGAGCTGCAGGAGAAGCGCGCCGTCCTGTTCACCCGCGGGGACGAGGTGTCCGTTACCGCCGGGGAGGGCGGCCTGCGCCTGGTCCTGTTCATGGGCGCGCCGCTGCATGAGCCCATCGCCTGGGGCGGGCCGATCGTGATGAACACCCGGGAGGAACTGCGGCAGGCCTTCGACGAGCTGGACCGCGGCACTTTCATCAAATAACGGTTGTTATTCAGGGCTGTTTTGGGTATGATACAGGCAAAATTGGAGGGAAAGGGAGAATGAACATGAAGAATCTGCGCAAGGACGCCACGCTGGGCGTCATCCTGCTAGCCGTATGGCTGGCCGTCAAGCTCCTCTTCAACGGTTCCGGTTTCTTCCTGACGCTGCTGCTGATCGCCGGCCTTGTCATCCTCATCGTCGGTATCCTGCCGGACGATCTGCACAGGCGCGTGATGGAGGCCAAGAACAAGCTGCTCGCCAAAATCAAGAAATAGGCCTGCGCGGAATGCGAAAACAGTGAATAGAACACCGGAAAACGGGTATCATCCTGATGCAACGATGAAGGAGGGACTGACATGATCAAGAAGGAAACCGCCGCTCTGCTGGTCAAGCAGATCAACAAGGAGCTTTATTCAGGGTACCTGTACATGGAGTTCGCCAACTACTATGAAGAAAAAAATCTCCCCGGCTTCGCCCACTGGTACGTGAAGCAGGCCGGTGAAGAATATGAGCACGCGATGAAGATCCGCCACTTCCTCATCGAAGCGGGCGAGAAAGTCACCCTGGACGCGATCGCCAAACCGGAGAAGGACTTCGCTGACACCAAGGCCCCGCTGCTGGCCGGGCTGAAGCATGAGCAGTACATCACTGCCTCCATCAACGCGATCTATGAGAAGGCGCTGGAGCTGAAGGACCACCTGACGGCTGAATTCCTGCGCTGGTTCATCAAGGAACAGGGCGAGGAAGAGACCAATGCCCAGCTTCTCATCGACAAGTATGAGATGGTCGGCGGCACCGGCACGGCGATCTACCTGCTGGACAAGGAACTGGGCCAGCGGTAATC
>CAZVSG010000115.1:0-6126 GCA_964629345.1 uncultured Christensenella sp.
GCAGATGCGCTGGCGCTGGCCGCCGGAGAACTCGTGCGGATAACGGTCCTTGTGATAGGCCTGCAGCCCGCAGGATTCCATGATGCGGGTGATGTAGCTGTCAAACTCGCTGTCCGGGACGATCCCGTGCTCCTTCACCGCCTCGCCGATGATCTCGCCCACCGGCATGCGCGGAGACAGGCTGGAATAGGGATCCTGGAAGATGATCTGGATCCTGGGCCGTTTCTTGCGCAGTTCCTGGCTGCCAAGGTCAAAGATCTCCTCGCCGTTGAACAGCACGTCGCCCGAGGTCTTGTCGTTCAGGCGCAGGATGGTTTTCCCGACGGTGGTTTTCCCGCAGCCGGACTCACCGACCAGGCCCATGGTGGTCCCGCGCCTGATGGAAAAGCTGATGCCGTCGACGGCTTTCACCTGGCCGACAACGCGGCCGAACAGACCGGAACGGATGGGGAAGTACTTTTTCAGGTTTCTGACTTCCAGGATGTTGTCCGCAAAAGAGGCGGGATTGGCTGGCCTTGCGGCGGTCACGTTATTTTGCATTCTGAATGTCCTCGTACAGATAGCAGGCGACGCTGTGGGTCGGGGAAACAAAGAATTGTGGAGGGTACTGCCCCTCGCACTTCTCAAAGGCGCGGCTGCAGCGGTCCCTGAAGTAGCAGTAGCCGGGCATGTTGATGGGGTTGGGGACGGAGCCCGGGATGCTGTACAGCCGCTCGACCTTCCGATTCATGACAGGCTTTGACGCCATGAGCCCCACGGTATAGGGATGAACAGGGTTTAGAAAGACCTCATGCGCCGTGCCTTGTTCAACAATCCGCCCGGCGTACATCACAACCACGAAGTCCGCCATCTCAGCGACGACGCCCAGATCGTGTGTGATGAGCATGATGGAGGAATTGATCTTGCTTTTCAGATTGCGCAGCAGGTCCAGGATCTGCGCCTGGATGGTGACGTCCAGCGCGGTGGTCGGCTCATCCGCGATGATCAGCTGAGGGTCGCACACCAGCGCCATGGCGATCATCACGCGCTGGCGCATGCCGCCGGAGAGTTCATGGGGAAAGCGTTCATAGATGCCTTCCGCGTTGGCGATGCCGACGGTGTCCAGCATCTGGATGCTGCGCGCCCTGACCGTTTCCTTGGACATCTCAGGGTTGTGCAGCAAGATGACTTCATCCAACTGCATGCCGATGCGGAACACCGGGTTCAGGCTGGTCATGGGTTCCTGGAAAATCATGGACACCATGTTCCCGCGGATCTTCTCTATCTGCTGCGTGGGCATCTTCGCCACGTCATAGGCCTTGCCGTTCCCCATGTTCAGCCGGATCTCTCCGCCGACGATCTGGCCCTGGGGGCGCTGTACCAGCTGCATCAGGGAGAGGCTGGTAACGGATTTGCCGCAGCCGGACTCGCCGACCACGCCCACGGTCTTCCCCTTGGGTATGCTGAAGGTGATGCCGTCCACCGCCTTGACGACCCCGATGTCTGTATAGAAGTAGGTCTTCAGGCCGTCAAACTCGACGGTGTTGCCGTCGTCCCGCATCCTGGTCAGGTATTCCTCTTCAGGCACGTTCCTGCGGTTGCGCTGTTTTTCTATTTCGTTGGTGATCCTGCGGTTTTCCCGGCTGATGAGCCGGGATTCCTTCGCGGTCAGGTAATTGACGTTCTTGTTTTCCTGCATGTAAACCTTACCTCTTCATTTTGGGATCGAAGGCATCACGAAGCCCGTCCCCCACGAAGTTGAATCCAAGTACGGTCAGCAAGATCAGCAGGCCGGCCGGTATCCAGATAAACCAGTAGTTGGTGACAATGTACGGGTTGCTGGCGGCGTTGATGATGCTGCCCCAGGATGCGATGGGATATTTGACGCCAAGTCCCAGGAAGGAGAGCGTCGCCTCCGTCAGGATGATGCCGCCCAGCCCCAGGGTGGCCTGAACGATCAAAAGGGGCATGACGTTTGGCACCAGGTGCCTGATGATGCGCCTGGACACCCGAACGCCGGTCGCCTCGGTGGCAACCATGAAGTCCTGCTCGCGCAGCGCCAGGATCTGCCCGCGCACCACGCGCGCGATGCCTGTCCAGCCCAAAAGGCCGAGGATAAACATCAGCAGGAAGACCCTGACATAGGGATCGACCTCCAGCGTGTCCATCACAGAACCGATGATGAGCAGGATCGGCCAGTAGGGGATGCAGTTGAACAGGTCGATGAAGCGCATGAGCAGGGTATCCACCCATCCGCCAAAGTAGCCTGAGATCCCGCCGATGAGGATGCCGATGAACATCTCCAGGAAGATGACGACAAACCCGACCATTAGGGAGATGCGCCCGCCGTACATCAGCCTGGTCATCATATCCATCCCGTTCTGGTCCGTGCCGAGCAGGTGCTTGCCGTCCGGGGCGTGGTACATGTCCAGGACGTGGGTTTCTGTGTCCGTCTTGATGTTGAAGGTGCGGTGCACCAGGTCGATCCGGAAGCGCTGCCCCTCAAAAACAAACTCGGACAGATCCGCGTTGATGGCTGCGGCAGCTTCCGCCTTGAAGTCCAGCGTCAGGAAGACGTCCGGCATGATGGCGTTGATGATCAGGTCAGAGATCGCGGCAAAGGTCTCTGTCCCGCCGTTTTCAAGCGTCCGCTTGATCAGAAAACTGCCTTCCTCGTCTGTCAGCGTAAATGCGTTCCCGTCCGCCTCAAAGGCCGCATCCCCCCGGGCAATGGCCTGCTCTGCGGCCAGGCGGAAAGAAAAGCTGTTGGCCAGTTGATTGTCTTCAGCCCGCGCGGCGTCAAAAACCTTCATGGAAGCGATCGCGGAATCACGGGTCTTTCCGATGACCGCGCCCGTCTTGTTTCGAAATATCTGATACTCCTGGCCGTCCAAGACAATGCTGTCCGCTCCGGCCTGGTAAGCGGCCTCAAACGACTTCTTCATCTCCTGGGTCATGCTGAAGCCGGGTGCCGTTTCATATCCGAACAGAACCTTTCGGATAGACACCTCCGCGAACGATTCCAGTTCCCGGATCAGGTAGGTCTGTTCGCCCAAGGGCGTATATGAAAAGAATACTCCGCCTGAGTCAAAGGAGACGGCGCCCTTGTTGATGGCAAGGATCAGCGCCGCATAAGCCGACTTGTTGAATCTGGATCCGGGCGCGACGGTGTAGCGAAGCTCCGCGTTTCGTGTGGCGCCAGCATATTCCTTGAGCATGACCTGCGTCGTGTCAAAGGTCTGGTCCTGCCGGTAGGGCGACAGAACGCCGCCTAGGAAGGAAAACAGGAACATGATGACCAGAATGATCAGGCCTGTGATCGCCAGGCGGTTTCTGATGAACCGCTTCAGCACCATCATGCCGGGGGAAAGCACTTTCACGCGCTGTTCGTCACCCAGCATTTTCTCATAATGATTCTGACGGCTGCCGTCTGTCTCCCTGGCCGCCGCCGGATCGTTCCCGGTCTGCAATGACTTATGATCCATGTGTGTATGCCTCCTCCCTTAATTGATCCGTACGCGCGGATCGACCACGGCATACATCATGTCGGCTATCAGCAGGGAAATCTGTGTCAGCACAATGCTGAACACGGAATAGAACATCGTGAAGGGAATGTCCCCGGCCCTGATCGCGCCAAAGGCGATGTAGCCGATGCCGGGTATCTGATAAAGCGTCTCCGTGATCATGGAGCCCGCGAACATGCTTGGCAAAAGGTAACTCATATAGCTGACCAGAGGGATCATTGTGTTGCGGAACGCGTGCCTGTTGATGACTTTTCTCTCCGGAAGCCCTTTTGCGCGCGCCGTCCGGATGTAGTCGGCGCCAAGGACCTCCAGCATGTTGGTGCGGGTGAAGCGCATCAGCCCGCCGATGGACAGCATCGTCAGCGTCGTGACCGGCAGGACGAGATGATAGGCCATGTCCAGCAGTTTTCCCCAGGAGTCCAGCTGCTCGTGGTAGCGGCCGACAATGCCGTAAAGATCGAACCATCCAAGGTTGATGGAAAAAACGTACTTCAGCATGGTTGAAAGGAAAAAGGAAGGCAGCGATATGCCGAGCATCGCGAAGAACGTGACGGCATAATCCGTCTTGCTGTATTGTTTTCTGGCCGCCATGATGCCCAGAGGGATCGCGATGGCGATCTCAAGGATGAAGGTGATGACGTTGAGCGCGACGGTATACCAGATGACGTTCGCGAACTTCTCGGTCACCTTGATCCCGTAGGACCACGAATTGCCGAACTCGCCGCGGACGGCATCGCCCAGCCAGCCAAAGAACCCGGTAAAAACATCCGTGTTCAGCCTGAACAGCGCGTTGAGTTCAGAAACCCATTCGGTGTAGCTTTTGCTGTTGGGCATCGTAGCGCGCTGGCGCGCGATGGTTTCCACATAGCTTGACGGCAGGGCTCTGATCACCGCATAGACGATAAATGCCCCGAAAACAATAATCAGAACGGCCAGGAAGACCCTTCGGATCAAATACTTCGACATTCAGTATCCCTTCTCCAGTAAAAGACCCGGGTTGGGCGGCTGTATCGCCGCCCAACCCGGTGTTGTTTTTTAGGAATTATCTCATTTCGATCAGTTCGATGTCGTTCATCCAGCCCCAGAAGGTGGTGATGTCGGGGGTGATGGTGTCCATGTTGATGCGCTGGGTGCTGAAGATGACGGAGTTCTGGCGCTGATAGGCGGGAACCTCAACTGCCCAGTCAACAACCAGGTCAAGCGCCTGCTTGTAGACCGCCTTGCGGAACGCCTGGTCGTCCGACCTGCGGGCTTCAATGATCAGGTCGTCCAGCGCCGGGTCGGCAATGTGGTAATGGTTGCTGTCGGAGCCGCCCAGGCCGACGATGTTGCTGGAGTGGTAGACCTGGTACATGTCAGGATCGATGGTGGCGCCCCAGGCAGCCGTCCACATTTCCTGCTTGCCGCTGTCCAGCGCTTCCCAGAGGAGGTTGGAATCAGCGGGGTCGTTGATGTTCAGGGTGATGCCGATCTTCTCAAGCAGGGCTTTGGTCCCTGTAAGAACCGCGAAAGAGGGGTGGTCGCCCTGGCCATCGCCGGGGATGATGACTTCGTAGGCCAGCTTCGCGCCTTCGGGGGCGGCGGTGAACTTTCCGGTCGCCTCGTCAAAGGTGAAGCCCGCGGCTTTGAGGAAGCCGGTCGCGGCCTTCAGGGCTGCATCATAGCGCTCATCCGCGGTCATCTCGGAGGTGTAGATGTCATTCCCGTCCACGTCCACGGAGAACGCGACCTTGTAGTCCGGGTCGGTCGGCTGCGGTGCCGCCCAGGAGGTGTTGGAAATCGGGTAGTTGATGACAGATGCGGCCTCGCCGTAGTAGCTGTCATAGGCCACTCCGCGGTACACCGCGTAAACGGTGCCAAAGGCCTTGCGCAGGTTCTTGGAGGCGTCGCTGCCAGGCTCGCCGCCGACGTTGACGGTGTCCGCGTTGATGCCGATGTAGCCGTATCCGAGGTTGTCGACCTTGGAGGTGGTCACAACGTCGCCTGTAATGTCGCCGTTGGAGTTCATCTTCGCGACGGTCTCGAAGTTGGCCTTGTTGCCGCTCATCTCGCCGGCGTCAACAACACCGGTCTGGATGCCGGTTGCCACTTCAGAGGTATTGGTTTCCTTGAACTGGATGTACTTGGTCTTGGGCGCGCCCTTGTAATAGAGCTCGTTGGCCTCAAAGTACACGATGCGGTTCTCATACTTGACGAACTTGTAGGCGCCGGCGCCCATCGGATGCCCGGTCTTCTCCGCCACGATGGACAGATCGCCGAAGGGGAAGCCGAACTTGTTGTTCTCGTAATCGTACTGCGCCTTGTCGCCGTAGTAGTGCAGCGGGGCGATCTGAAGGCCCAGGATGCTGTAGACAGCGGGTGCTTCGTAGCCGTTGGTCTTCACCTCGACGGTGTAGTCATCCAGCTTCTTGATGCCGGCGACGTTCGGGACACCCTGGCCACCCATGGAATCATCCTTGGGGCCCCATTCGCCGATGAAGGCGTCTTTGTTGACAGCAACGACATCCACGCCGTTGGGTGATTCACCGGCTGCGACGTAGGCATCGGCCTTGCCGTACTTGGCAACAGCCTCGGCGTAATAGTCATCCAGGGTGGGGAACTCTTCCTTGGACAGGTCGAAGAC
>CAZVSG010000116.1:0-6060 GCA_964629345.1 uncultured Christensenella sp.
ATGGCGGACGTATTCGCCCAGTGGAACCGGGGGGAGCTGGAAAGCTACCTGATCGAGATCACCGCGGACATCCTGGCCAAGAAGGATACGGACGGCCTGCCGCTGATCGACAGGATCCTCGACGCCGCCGGGCAGAAGGGCACCGGCAAATGGACCGCCCAGAGCGCGCTGGACGAAGGCGTGCCGCTGACCTTGATCACGGAAGCCGTTTTCGCCCGTTCCCTGTCCAGCGACAAGGAAGGCCGGACCGCGGCGTCCAGGGTCCTCACGTACGCGCCAAAACCTGCCGCTTACGACCGCGGCGTTATTCTTTCCCAGCTTCGCCAGGCGCTTTACGCAGCCAAGATCGTGTCCTATACGCAGGGCTACCTGCTCATGCGCGCCGCCGCCGGGACCTACGGCTGGAATCTGAACTACGGCGGCATCGCCCTGATGTGGCGGGGCGGATGCATCATCCGCAGCGTGTTCCTCGGAAGGATCAGGGAGGCGTTCCGGCAGGATCCCGGGCTTGAGAACCTCATGCTCGACCCCTTCTTTACCGGAGAGGTCAACAGGGCCCAGGAAGCCTGGCGGCAGGTCTGCTCCGCCGCGGCGCTTGCCGGGATCCCCGCCCCCGCGCTCTTCAGCGGGCTGGCTTTTTATGACGGCGTCCGGGCCGAGCGGGCGAGCGCCAATCTGCTGCAGGCGCAGCGGGATTATTTCGGCGCCCATACCTATGAGCGGGTGGACAGGCCCCGCGGCCAGTTCTTCCACACCAACTGGACAGGCGAGGGCGGCAGCACCGCCTCGGGCACCTACAATGCCTGATTGGACGGGTTTGCGGCCGCTGTCCGTCACCGACGGCGGAGGATCCGAGGGCCTGAGCGAGCGGCAGGTGCGGCAGGCGCTGGAAGAATCGCTGAGCGGCTTGAAAACCAAGCTCAGGAAGATCCTCCTCATCCCCCCGGACTATACGCGCCTTCACTCCTATGCCGGGGTGATCGCAAGGATCCTTTTTGAGTGGCTGAGCCCGGGCTGCGAGGTGGATATCCTCCCCGCCCTCGGCATCCATGCGCCGGTCAGCCGGGAGGAGTGGGACAGCATGTACGCGGGCATCCCTTATGACAGGATGCTCATCCATCACTGGCGGGACAGGATCGTCCGTCTGGGCGCGATCCCGGACGCGAAGGTCAGCGAGATCACCGGCGGGATCATGGACAGCCCCATCCCGGTCGAAATCAGCCAGTACCTGACGGACGGCTCCTATGACCTTCTCCTTTCCATCGGCCAGGTGGTGCCCCACGAGGTGGCCGGGATGTCCAGCCACCTGAAGAACATCTTTGTCGGCTGCGGCGGCTCCGGGATGATCAACGCCTCCCACATGGCGGGCGCGCTGTGCGGGATGGAAAACATCATGGGGCGGGACAGGACCCCTGTCAGGGCCCTGTTTGATTACGCAGGGGAGCATTTTCTGGCCTCACTGCCGATCCTGCACATCCTCACCGTGACCACAGTACAGGATCATAAGGTCCGGCTGCACGGTCTGTTCATCGGGAAAGACCGGAAAGTGTTTGAGGACGCGGTGGCGCTCTCCCGGGAGAAGAACGTGTTCCGCCTTGACAGGCCGGTGAAGAAAATGGTGGTGGCGCTGGATGAAAAGGAGTTCAGATCCACCTGGGTGGGAGACAAGGCCATCTACCGAACCCGGATGGCGATCGCGGACGGCGGGGCGCTGATCGTGCTGGCCCCGGGGGTGAACAGGTTTGGCGAGGACAGCGAAGTGGACCGGCTGATCCGCAAATATGGCTACCGCGGACGGGAAAAGGTGGTCGGGTACGTCAGGGACGATCAGGAACTGCGCGCCAACCTGTCCGCCGCGGCGCATTTGATCCACGGCTCCAGCGAGGGGCGTTTCAGCGTCACCTACTGCGTCCGGCACCTGAGCCGCGACGAGGTGGAGGGAGTGGGCTACCGTTACCTTCCATATGATGAGGCCTTCAGAGAGTATGCCGGGCTGAATGAGGGCTGGAACACAGGAAAAGGGGGCGAAGAGCTCTACTATATCAGCAATCCTGCCCTCGGGCTGTGGATGGAAGAAGGAAGGACATGACAAAGAGCGTCTATCTGAAAGCAGGCAAGGAAAGCCGCGTGCTCTCAGGGCACCCGTGGATTTTTTCCAGCGATTTGGACTGGGCCGGAAAGGGCGTCTTCCCCGGGGACGTCGTAAACGTGCTCTCCAATATCGGAAAGCACCTGGGACAGGCCGTATACAACCCGAAATCCCAGATCACGCTGAGGATGCTGGCATATGATGATGCGCCCATCGACGCGGCCTTCATCAAAAACCGCGTGAGGGAAGCCGTCGCGCTCAGGCGGCAGATCAGCGACCTGAACTGCTGCAGGCTCATCAACGCCGAGAGCGACCGCCTGCCCGCCGTCATCGCCGACAGTTTCGGCGGCGTGATCTCCCTGCAGTGCCTGTCGCTGGGCATGGCGCGGTATCAGGACGCGATCGTGGAAGCGCTGGCTGAGGAGCTTCATCCCAAGGGCATCTGGGAACGCAACGACGTGCCGGTGCGCGCGCTGGAAGGAATGGAGCAGTCAACGGGGCTGCTGTACGGGGAAGTACCCGAGCGGGTGGAGATCAGCGAAAATGGCCTCAGGATGCTGGTCGACGTCAGAAGGGGGCAGAAGACCGGATACTTCCTGGACCAGAAGGAGAACCGCGCCGCCATCGCACCCTATGCCCGCGGTGCCAGAATGCTGGACGTCTGCACCCACACGGGTTCCTTCGCCCTGCACGCGGCGATGTACGGGGCCCGGGAGGTGACCGGCGTCGACCTGTCCGAATTCGCGCTGACAGGCGCCCGGGAAAACGCCGGGCTCAACGGCTTTGACCAGGCGGAGTTCCTTGTCGCAAACGCCTTTGATTTCTTAAGGGAACAGTCCGACCGGAATGAAAAGTATGACCTGATCGTGCTGGACCCGCCGGCTTTCGCCAAAAACAAGGCCAGCCTGCCCGGCGCCACGAAAGGCTACAAGGAGATCAACCTGAGGGCCATGAAGATGCTCCGAAACGGCGGCGTGCTGGTGACCTGTTCCTGCTCCCAGGCCATGCTGCCGGATCTGTTCCGGGACGTGCTCAACAGCGCCGCCGCGGACGCGCGCATCACGCTGCAGCAGTTGGAATGGCGCGGGCAGGGGCGCGATCACCCCGTCCTGCCGGCGGCGGAGGAAACGCGCTACCTCAAGTGCGTGATCCTTCGGGTTTTGAGGTGATCCCCGCCTGAACCGGCAGGCCGTCTCGCCTTGCCCCCTGCCGGTTTCCCCTGTATAATGGTCGCATTCCGTGAAAGGGAGGCCGCACGATGAGCCTGGAAAGCGAAAACTCCAACTTCATATGGGATGCGATCAAGCAGGATCTGGAGGAGGGAAAGGCCGAGCGGGTCCATACGCGCTTCCCGCCGGAACCGAACGGCTATCTGCATATCGGCCACTGCAAGGCGCTGGTGGCTGATTTCGCAACTGCCGAACGCTTTGGCGGCCTGTGCAACCTTCGCTTTGACGACACCAACCCCGCCAAGGAAGAGACCGAGTACGTCGAAGGCATCATGGAGGACATCCGCTGGCTGGGCTTTGAGTGGAAGGGCGGGCTGTATTTCGCGAGCGATTATTACCAGCAGTGCTATGACATCGCCGAAGACTTCATCATGCGCGGCCTG
Source organism: uncultured Christensenella sp. (assembly GCA_964629345.1). Classification (GTDB taxonomy): domain Bacteria; phylum Bacillota; class Clostridia; order Christensenellales; family Aristaeellaceae; genus UBA6115. Next base: position 3,702 of record CAZVSG010000116.1, read on the forward strand.
GCCTACGTGGATGAGCTCAGCCAGGAGCAGATGCGCGAGTACCGCGGAACCCTGACGCAGCCGGGCAGGAACAGCCCCTTCCGCGACAGGCCGGCTGAGGAAAGCCTGGACCTGTTCCGGCGGATGCGCAAAGGGGAGTTCCCGGAGGGCCGCTACGTGCTGCGCTCCAGGATCGACATGGCATCCCCCAACATCAACATGCGCGATCCGGTCATGTACCGCATCCTGTACAAGGAACACCACCGCACCGGCAAGGACTGGTGCATCTACCCGATGTATGACTTCTCCCACCCGCTGGGGGACGCGATCGAGGGGATCACGCACAGCCTGTGTTCCCTGGAGTATGAGGATCACCGCCCCCTGTATGACTGGGCGGTTGAGAACGCGGGATTCCGCAAGCCTCACCTGGACAAGCACGGCAGCATCACCACCGGCCCCCGCCAGATCGAGTTTGCGCGGCTCAACCTGACCCGCACCATCATGAGCAAGCGTTACCTACGCCGGCTGGTGGAAGAGGGTCTCGTGTCCGGCTGGGACGACCCGCGCATGCCGACCCTGATCGCGATGCGCCGGCGCGGCTACACAAAGGAAGCCATCCGTGACTTTATCGACCGTGTCGGCCTGGCCAAGGCGGACAGTTTGGTCGACCTGAGCCTGCTTGAGTTCTGCGTCCGCAACGACCTGGGCGGCAAAGCGCCCCGGGTGATGGCAGTGCTGAACCCGTTGAAGGTGGTGCTGCGCAACTGGGAAGAGGGCAGGACGGACCTGCTGGAGCAGGAAAACCACCCGGACCGTCCGGAAATGGGCAGCCGCCTGATCAGAATGGGCCGGGAGATCTATATCGAGCAGGAAGACTTCATGGAGGATCCCCCCGGCAAGTTCTTCCGCCTGAAACCGGGCGGTGAGGTCCGTCTGAAAGGCGCGTACATCATCAGGTGCGAGGAAGCCGTCAAAAACGCCGACGGCAGCATCAGACACCTGGTCTGCACGGCCGACCTGGACAGCCGCTCGGGCAGCGAAGGCGCCGGCCGCAAGGTCAAGGGCACCCTGCACTGGGTGGACGCCGCCACCGCCCTCCCGTTTGAGGGAAGGCTGTATGAGCCGCTGCTGGCTGATCCGGATGACATCGACGACGGCACGGACAGGAAGGACTTCATCTCACGGCTCAATCCCAACAGCCTGAAGGTCGTCCACGGGCTCATGGAGCCCGGCCTGAAGGACAGCAAGACAGGCGATACCTTCCAGTTCCTCCGCGCCGGCTACTTCTGCAAGGACCGCGATTCAAAAGATGAGATGCCGGTGTTCAACCTCGTGGTCGGGCTGAAGGACAGCTACAGACCCCAATAGAGTGAAAACGAAAGCAGGACCGAGATGACCCAGGTACGCACACGCTTCGCCCCCTCCCCCACAGGCTTCATGCACCTGGGGGGTCTTCGGACCGCCCTGTACTGCTTCCTGTTCACCCGCAAAAACAAGGGCCGTTTCATCCTGCGCATTGAGGATACGGACCAGGAACGGTATGTGGAGGGGGCAACGGAGGTCATCTACGATACGCTGCGCGGCTGCGGCATCACCTGGGATGAGGGTCCGGACGTCGGCGGCCCCGCGGCCCCCTATGTCCAGTCTCAGCGCAAGGACAGCTATCTGCCCTACGCCCGGCAGCTGATCGATACCGGGGACGCCTATTACTGCTTCTGCACCAAGGAAGAACTGGCGCAGCGCCGGGAAGCCGCGGAAGCCAGGGGCGAGACCTGGAAGTATGACAAACACTGCCTTCATCTGTCCGATGATGAGGTCAAGGCAAGACTGGAAGCCGGTCTGCCCTATGTGGTACGTCAGAACACGCCGCTGACCGGGGAGAGCGGCTTTGACGACCTGGTGTACGGCCATATTTCCGCCGCGAACGACACGCTGGACGACATGGTGCTCATCAAGGCCGACGGCATGCCGACCTATAATTTCGCCAACGTGATCGACGACCATCTGATGGGCATCACCCACGTGATCCGGGGGATGGAGTACCTATCCTCCACGCCCAAATACAACCTTCTCTACAGGGCGCTGGACTGGGAGATCCCCCGGTACATCCATCTTCCCACCGTGATGCGCGACAGCAAGCACAAGCTCTCCAAGCGCGACGGCGACGCCTATTACAGCGACTTTATCCGGAAAGGGTACCTCAGCGAGGCGCTGGTCAATTACCTGGCGCTGGTGGGCTGGAATCCGGGGGATGAGCGCGAGTTCTTCACAATGGACGAGCTGATCGACGCGTTTGACGTGGAGGGCCTGTCCAAGTCGCCCGCCATCTTTGACATCAATAAACTGACCTGGTTCAATACGGAGTACATCCGCAGGATGG
>CAZVSG010000117.1:0-5984 GCA_964629345.1 uncultured Christensenella sp.
CGCTGAAGCCGCGGATGAATCAGAAAGGGGAACCGCCGTTGAATTCTGCTTGACCATTTCCAGATGGTTATGCTATATTCAAACATGGCCGCTCGGGAGAGGCTTACAAACGCGTTTGCGCTGCCTCAGGCTGGTTTTAGCCCAAACGCCCGGCGAGTAAACACATGGAGGGCCTGCAAGTGTACGCAATCATTGCGACCGGCGGCAAACAGTACCGTGTCTCAGAGGGAGACATCATTTTCATTGAGAAGCTGGACGCGCAGCCGGACAGCGAGGTCACCTTTCCCGTCCTGATGCTGGTTGGGGATGAAGTGCGCATGGGAACGCCCGAGGTCGAAGGGGCGTCCGTGACCGGAAAAGTCATCCGGCATGGCAAGGGCCAGAAGATCGTCGTTTTCAAGTACAAGTCCAAGAAGAACTACCGCCGCAAGCAGGGCCACAGGCAGCCGTTCACCCAGGTCGAGATCCTCACCGTCAAGGGCTGAATGTGACCGACGTCCGCCTGATCTTTTCGAAGGACAGCGCGATCTGCGGGTTTGAGATCTCCGGCCATGCCGGGGCGGGCGAAGAGGGAAACGACCTGGTATGCGCGGCGGTCTCCTTTCTGGCGATCACCTGTGCGAACGCCCTGGAAACCGTCGCAAAGACCCGGCCGGACGTTGCGCAGCATGAAGGCTATCTGAAAGCGGTCCTGCAGGAAAGCCAGTTGGGGCCTGAAGCGTCGGTCATCCTCAGATTGTTCCGTCAAGGTGTCCTGGATCTGCAGGAATCCTACCCAGACAATGTACGCCTGATCCATCAGGTTCAATGAAGAAACGGAGGCATTTCAATGATCAAGCTCAATCTACAGCTGTTCGCCCACAAAAAAGGCCTCGGCTCTACCAGAAACGGACGTGACAGCGAGTCAAAGCGCCTGGGCGCCAAGCGCGCCGACGGGCAGTTCGTCCTGGCCGGCAACATCCTGGTCCGCCAGCGCGGAACGAAGATCCATCCCGGCGACAACGTCGGCAAGGGCAAGGACGATACGCTCTTTGCGCTGGTCGACGGACTGGTGCGCTTTGAGCACATGGGAAAACTCAAGAAGAAAGTCAGCGTCCGTCCGCAGGAAGAGTCCCCGCAGGCTGCTCAGTGATCCTAAACCCTCTCCGCCCTCACAGGGCGGATTTTTTATCTGTGTTTCCCCTTGGTGAATCCGTTTCAATGGTCTGCGGCCTGATGGACAGCGTGAGATATTGATCATGTGAGTCTTTCTCTGCCGTTGTTTTTATTGTATACTCTTTCTGAAAGAATAAGGCGAAAGGAAGAAGGCCGGTGAAAACGATCAGCAGCAGCATCGGGACCTTTTTCTGGAATCTGTTCAACCGCGTCCAGTTCAAGGACGTGATCGACATCCTGATCATCGCCGTCCTGCTGTACAAGGTTTTCCAGCTCACCCGGCAGACCCGCGCAGGGCAGGTCTTCAAGGGATTCCTGCTGCTTATTTTTATCAGCTGGTTTTCCAATCTCCTTGGGTTCCGCGCTTTGAACTGGCTGGTCATGAACATCGTCAGCAACGGCGCGATCGTGCTGCTGATCCTCTTTCAGCCGGAACTGCGCCGGACGCTGGAGCAGTTTGGCCGCGGCGCACGCCTGGGGCATCTGATCGAAAACAAGGATGAGGCCAGCCGGATCGTGTTTGAGATCACCCAGAGCGTGCTCAGCCTCGCCCGGCGCCGTGTCGGCGCGCTGATCGTGTTTGAACAGAAAACCGGGCTGAAGGACTTCATCGACACCGGGACTGTGATCGACTCCATGATTTCCGGGCCGCTGATCGCCAATATCTTTGAGCCCAATACGCCGCTGCATGACGGAGCGGTGATCATCCGTGATGACCGGATCGTCGCGGCGGGCTGTGTGCTCAGCCTGAGTGAAAACAGCGCTCTTGGGCGGGAGATGGGCACGCGCCACCGCGCGGGGCTGGGCGTGACGGAGGGGACGGACGCGGTCGTCATCATCGTCTCCGAAGAGACCGGCATCATCTCCACCGCGCAGAACGGCAGGCTGACCCGGCATCTTGACGCGGACGGCCTGAGCCGCATCCTGGGCGGGATGTACAAACGCGAAAAGATGACGCTCAAGATGGTCACGCAGTCCTTTTTGGGAAAGCTGAAGCGAAAGGAGGCGGATAAGGTTGAGTGACAGGACCGGCCCCAGGGAGACGAAACAGATCAACTGGCGTGAAGTATTCAAGCGTGTTCTGAAAGCCATCGGGAACAACTGGCAGCTGAAACTTGTCAGCCTGCTTGTCGCAGTCGCCATATGGGGCGGGCTGATCAGCGAGGACGCGGCGCTGACCAGGGAAAAGACCTTCAGCGACGTTCCGGTCACAGTGACGGGAACGGACACCCTGCTGCGAAACGGCCTGATCGTTGTCAGCGGGCTGAAGGATCTGCCTGCCGTCAAGATCAGGGCGGATGTACCACAGAAAGTATATGACAACGCGCTCCCTGCGAATTATTCCGTCAGGGTGGATGTCAGCCGCATCACCGAGCCGGGGGAGCAGAAGCTTCCCATCCTGACCAGCCCTTCGGCGACGTACGGTTCGGTCAGCTGGATCTCAGTCAGCGAGGTGACGGTCAGCGTCGATCAGTACATCACCAGGCGGCGCCTGCCCGTCACCATTGAGCAGACCGGCAGCCTGCCTGCGGATTACTATACGCCCCCGGCCAGCGTGGATCCCGGCAACGTGGTCGTTTCGGGGCCCCGGACGCTGGTTGAGAGCATCGCGCAGGTTGCGGCCAGGTATAGTCTGTCGCAGATCAAGCCCCAGCAAGGCCTGCAATACGTCGCAGCGCCTTTTCGCCTGCTGTCCGCCGACGGCAGCGAGATCTCCAGGGAGCAGATCAGCGTGACCAGCGAGAACGTGCTGCTGGACACCCTGCTGATCGAGCAAAGGGTATATCCGATGAAAAAAGTCGGTATCAACCTCACCGGCATTGTCAAGGGTGCGGCGGCGGAGGGGTTCCAGGTGACCGGGATCTTTACAGACCCTGCCGAGCTCATGCTGGCCGGCAACCTGGAGGACATCGATGAAATCAGGATGCTGGACCTGTCCTCCGTCATCGACGTAGGCGAGCAGCGGGACACGCTCATCCGCGCGCTGAAAGTGGAGAAGCCGGCCGGCGCGGTATACCTGAGCGAGAGCGTGATCTACGTGACCGTTGAGATCAAACCGGTACCCCCGGCTTCCGGCCGAGTCAGATGAACGTTCTGGCGGACCGGCTGTTTTCCCTGCTGCTGGGCTGGACGAGGTCCCTGTTCAACGGTCTTTGGAACCTCTTCACCAACAGCTCGGGGGGCATCATTGCCTTCCTGAGGCAGTTCTGGCTCCCGATCATCGCTGTCCTGCTCATTTTCGGCACGCTCGCGGATTACACCATCTGGTTTATCCGCTGGCGTCCGCACTACGTGTGGCGCAGCTGGTTCAGGCGGCATGAAAGCAAAAGACGCCTGAACACCACGCGCCATTATATGGAGAACCTGGATCATTCGCCGCTGGACCTGCCTGAATTCAGGGATGCGCCGGCATACGATGAGATCCCGATGCAGGATGAGCCGGTCTTCTTCAATTTCAAACCGATCCAGGCAAACTTTCCCGAGGAGGACGCGCAGGCGCTGCCTTTCGTGTCCGCCCAGCCCCCGCAGGATGAACGGCAGCCCTACGTCCTTTCCCTTCCCTGGGAGCAGGACAGGCAGAGCGCTCCTGAGGAAGCCGGGGGTCCGAATATCGTGTATCCCGCTGTGGAGGATCAGGAAGGCCGGCCGCAGACTCCCTATCAGCCTCTGTATACCAGGGAGGCATTCAATGCATGGAATGATGCCTCGGAAACGGACGCCGGATCCCAAACATCCGGGCCGACGAACAGACCCGCCCCCCGGCAGCGCAGGGCAGGTTCGCGCAGGCAGCGCAGGCCGGGCCTGCTGACGGCCATCCGCAGCACGCTCTTTGAATCGGAGGATGAGAGCGTCACGCTGGACAGCCTCCCGCCGCCGGTCCCCCGTGAGGAAGCTTTCCACGAGCCCTATTATCCGCAGAACTACAGCTACCGCACCAATCCGGTGCCAATGGAGCAGCAGGATCCTGATCAGAAATGATGCTGCCTGACCGGCGGACGCATGGGAGGCTTCGGCCTGCCGCGCCGGCCGGGCGGCAGCGCAGGCTCAGGCCAGGCGCCTGAACTCCGCCCGGGGCGGGGCATTGTCCTGAAGGTGCAATACGGCATACTCACCGTTCCAGAGCGCGCCGGGATTGATGCAAAGGATACGTGAAACAAGATCTGCCTGCTGGACATGGGTATGGCCGTACACCGCGATCTCCGCGTTCCGCCCGTTCGCGGCCGCCGCCAGAAGGTCCAGCGTTCTCTTCACCTTGTGCAGGTTGCCGTGGGACAGATAGATCCTGTGTTTCCCGAACGGCATGGACAGCTCCTGCGGGATCATAGGATCCGGCAGGTCGCAGTTGCCGCGGACCATAAACGTCTGAGCGATCCCTTCCAGCCCGCGCAGGCCTCTCAGCCCGTCCCCGGCGAACAGGACGGCGAAAAACCCGCCTTCATCCGCTGCCTGGGCCGTCATGGCCTCAAGGTATCGCTCTGTCCCGTGCGAATCGCTCAACAGCAGCAACTTCATTTCAACGCCTCCAGCAGCTGGGTCATCGCCCTTGCGCGATGGCTGATCCTGTTCTTTTCATCCGCGGCCATCTGGGCAAAGGTCAGGCCGTTTTCGTACTCGAACACCGGATCATAACCGAATTCTTCCTTGCCGCGAGGTGCTTGCGCGATCACGCCCTCACAAACGCCTGTGAAGATCCTCGTCGGGGCGAAGGGGGAGGCCAGCGCCAGGCTGCAGACAAAGCGGGCGTCACGGTTTGTTTCTCCCTGAAGGTTGGAAAGCAGCAGCCGGTTGTTCGCCGCGTCGTCGCCATGCTCCCCGGCGTACCGCGCGCTCCTGACCCCCGGTGCGCCGCCGAGGGCCGCGACTTCCAGGCCCGAATCGTCCGCCAGGGTGAGGTATCCTGTCGCGTCCCGAAGGGTTTCCGCTTTCACCCTCGCGTTGTGTTCGAAGGTGTCGCCATCCTCCGGGATCTCCCTGTCATATCCCGCTTCCCGCATGCTCTTTACAAGGAAGCGGTCGCCCAGCATCTCCCGGAGTTCCCGGACCTTGTTCATGTTGTTGGTGGCAAGAAGAAGGGTTTGACGCTGCCGGACCACATAGGCCTTTTCGCCCAGCGCGTCGCGCTGGAGGTCCATCAGCCTCTTGATGCCGCCCTGCGCCAGCGCAAGCATCTCAAGCAGCGCTGAGGTCGGGAAGGGCGAGCCTTCGCCGGTGCCCTGCACCTCGATCAATCCCTGCCCGTCATTCATGACGAAGTTCATGTCCGCCCCGCAGCCGGCATCCTCCTGGTAGTTCAGATCCAGCAGCGCCTGCCCTTCCACGATGCCGCAGCTGATGGCGGCGATCTGGCTGGTGATCGGGGACTCCCTGAGCTTTCCTTCCCTGATCAGCCGGTCAACTGCCAGGCACAGTGCGACAAAGCCGCCTGTGATCGCGGCGGTGCGGGTCCCGCCGTCGGCTTCCAGCACGTCGCAGTCGATGGTGATCGTCCGCTCGCCCAGCCGTTTCAGGTCGATCGCCTGCCTGAGGGAGCGTCCGGTCAGCCGGCTGATCTCAACGCCCCGGCCATCACGCTTGACGCCGTCCCTCGGCTTGCGCCTTCCGGTGGAGGCAGGCAGCATCGCGTATTCCGCCGTGAGCCATCCCTGGTTCCTGCCCGTCAGGAAGGGCGGGACGCCCGGTTCCACGGACGCGGTCACGATGACCCTCGTCCCTCCTGCGGTGATCAGGCAGCTTCCCGCGGCTGTGGACACGTAGTCCGGCTCGATCAGGAACCTTCGCAGCTGGGCGGCTTCCCGTCCGTCCTGTCTCTTCATCCCCTTCTCCTTATC
>CAZVSG010000118.1:0-5492 GCA_964629345.1 uncultured Christensenella sp.
GTACAGCGCGTTCCCGTCCCGGGTTGTCCTCATTTTTTCCTCGGTGCACTCCCAATCCCTGTGGCGGGCATTGTGTGCCAGCAGTTCCTTCTCCAGCAGTCTGATCCCCTCGGCATCCCCCTGGCCGTAGAGTTCCGTGCGCTGCTGCATGGCGTCAAAGGGTGCCCAGCTCTTGGGATACACGATGTCAGCTCCCGCAAAGGCTTCCTGCATCGAGTGTGTCCGGCGGAAGCTTCCGCCGCTCCTTGCCGCGTTTTCCCGCGCCGTTTCTTCGACGGAACCCATGACCTCGTATCCATCCGGGTGCGCCAGCGTCACGTCCATGCCAAAACGGGTGAACAGGCCGATGACGCCCTGGGGCACCGACAGGGGTTTCCCGTAGGAAGGAGAATAGGCCCAGCTCATCGCGACCTTTTTCCCCCTGAGCCGGTCCACCCCACCGAAATGTCGGATCAGGTGGTGGAGATCTGCCAGGGTCTGGGTCGGATGGTCGATGTCGCACTGCAGATTCAGGACCATCGGCCGCTGTTCGAGGATGCCGCGCTCATGACCGTCCTTCACGGCGTCGGATACTTCTTTCTGGTAGGTGTGCCCTTTGCCGATGTACATGTCGTCGCGGATGCCAATCACATCGGCCATGAAGGAAATCATGTTCGCCGTCTCCCGAAGCGTTTCCCCGTGGCTGATCTGGCTCTTTCCTTCATCCAGGTCCTGTACGGCCAGCCCCAGCAGGTTGCAGGCCGACGCGAAGGAGAAACGGGTGCGGGTGGAATTGTCGCGGAAAATGGAAACCCCAAGGCCGGAGTCAAAGACCCTGGCAGACAGATTCCTTTCCCGAAGATTGCGCAGCGCGTCTGCCACGGCGAACACGGCGGCGAGTTCGTCATCCGTCTTGTCCCAGGTGAGCAGGAAGTCCTCACCGCGCATGCCGGCGATATCCAGGGTTTCAAGCTTTCCTGCGTACTCGTTCATCCTGTCCATTCGTATCCCCTCCGTCATGTTTCTGTCCACAGGCTCGGGATCGCCGCGTACACCGCGGCGCAGCGGGCCAGGTCCGCCTTCCAGGTCTTCTCATTCGGCGCGTGCGCCTGGGCCTCCGCCCCCGGGCCGAACCCGACGCAGGGGATGCCGTAGCGCCCCATGATGGACACGCCGTTGGTGGAGAAGGTCCATTTGTCTACCCTCGCCTTTCCATACATTCCCTCAAATGCCTTTACCGCGGTGCGCACATACGGGGTATCCTCGTCTGTCACCCAGGAGGGGAAATAGCAGTCGGTCTTGAGCGTTAGCCCCGTCCATGAAGGCGTATCGTAGCTGTACAGGCTGACCTCCGCCCCGTATTTCCTGACGGAGGGCAGCGCGCGGATCTCGTTGAGCGCATCTTCCCCAGTTTCCCCGCGAGTGAGCCTGCGGTCGATGGAGACCGCCGCCATGTCCGCAACCGCGCAGCGGGAGGGGGAACTGAAGAAGATCTGGCTCACCGCGAGCGATCCCTTCCCCAGGAAGGAGTCGTCCGCGAGACGGCTGTTGAGTTCCCGGATTTCAAGAATGATGTCGGCCATTTTATAGATCGCATTGTCGCCCCGTTCCGGCGCGCTCCCGTGGCAGGAGACGCCTTTGACCTCCACGCGGATCTCCATCCTGCCCCGCTGGCCCCGGTAGATGCCGCCGTCAGTGGGTTCGGTGATCACGACAAACGCCGGGGTGATGCCCCTTACGCCGTGCAGGTACTGCCAGCACAGCCCGTCGCAGTCCTCCTCCTGAACGGTTCCGGCCACAAGTACTGAGACATCCCTGGGGATGAGCTTCAGGTCTTTCATGATCTTCGCGCCGTATACGGCGGAGACGACCCCGCCCCGCTGGTCGGAAGCCCCGCGGCCGCCGATCTCCGTTTCATTCTCATAGCCCCTGTAGGGGTCAAAAGACCAGTTGGACAATTCGCCGATGCCCACCGTGTCCACATGCCCGTCATAAGCGATCAGCCTGGGCCCGCTTCCCATCCAGCCCAGGACGTTCCCCATCGGATCGATCTCGACCCGGTCGAAACCGACTTTTTCCATCTCCAGCTGGATGCGCCTGACCACCTGCTCTTCCCGGCCGCTCTCCCCTGGGATGGCGATCAGGTCCCGCAGAAAGCCGCTCATGTCCGCTTGCGCGGCTTCTGCCGCCGCTTTGATTGCGTTGAGATCCATGATGATGTTCCTCCCGCCCGTCTTGTTCCACAGCAGCCTTGATGGTATAATTATAGCGCAGATTGTGAGGTAAGAATATGGCAGTTTTTCTCGTTAACGGAGAATCCGTTCATATGGACGGCGAAGTAACTCTGCTCCGCTTTCTGCGGGAAAACCTGGGTCTGACCTCGGCCAAGGACGGATGTTCCCAGGGCAGCTGCGGCGCCTGTACGGTGCTTGTGGACGGAGGCGCGGTCAGAGCCTGCACAGTGTCCACTGCAAGCCTTGACGGGAAGAGCGTCCTCACCCTGGAGGGCCTTCCCCTGCAGGAACGGGAACTGCTCGCTTTCGCCTTTGCGCGCGCGGGCGCGGTGCAGTGCGGCTTCTGCACGCCGGGCATGATCATGTCAGCCAGGGCGCTGCTGTACCGGGCGCCTGAACCGACCCGGGAGGAAGTCAAACAGGCGCTGAGGGCGAACATCTGCCGCTGCACTGGATACAAGAAAATCATCGACGCTGTGATGCTCGCGGCAAAGCTCCTGCGTGAGGGGAGCCCCGTGCCCGAACAAACAGCCGGCGCGGCGCTCGGGGAGCGTATGCTGCGTGTCGACGCGCCCGGGAAAGCAACCGGCAATGCCCTCTATGTCGACGATCTCCGCCTTTCGGGGCTTTTGTTTGGCTCGGCGCTCAGAAGCGCGTGGCCGCGGGCAAGGATCCTGTCCATCCAGACATCCGAGGCTGAAAAGGTCCCCGGCGTGGTCTGCGTGCTGACCGCGGCGGACATCCCCGGAAAGCGCAGGATCGGCCATCTGAAGAAGGATTACGACGTGATGATCCCCGTCGGCGGGGTCACCCGCTTTCTGGGCGACGCGATCGCGCTGGTCGCCGCCGAAACGCGGGAAGCGCTGAAGGAGGCCAAGCAGCGCATCCGCGTGGAGTACGAGGTCCTGGAACCGGTCCTGTCGCTTGAGGAGGCCATGCGGGAAGGCGCGCCCCGGGTGCATGAGGATGCGCCCGGCAACCTGCTCAGCGAAGTGCGGATCTCCCGGGGCAACGCGGAGATCAGGATCGCTTCCTCTGCTCATGTGGTCACACGGCGTTATTCCACGCCGCGCACCGAGCACGCCTTCCTTGAAACGGAGACCGCGGTGGCGGCTCCAGCGGGGGAGGGTGTGACGATCTGGTCGGCTGACCAGGGCATCTGCCAGACGCAAAGGGAATGCGCCGAAGCGCTCGGACTGCCTTTGGAGAAGGTGCGGGTCATCGCCGCCGCTGTGGGCGGCGCCTTTGGCGGCAAGGAGGACATGAGCGTCCAGCACCATGCCGCGCTGCTGGCCTATAAGAGCGGCCGCCCCGTCAAGGTCAGCCTCAGCCGGGATGAAAGCATCCTGATCCACCCCAAGCGCCACGGCATGGAAATCGAGATGACGACCGCCTGCGACGGGAATGGCCGCCTGACCGCGCTGAAGGCCGTGCTGCTGACGGACGGCGGAGCCTACGCATCCCTGAGCGGGCCTGTCCTGCAGCGCGCCTGCACCCACGCCGCCGGCCCCTATCATTTCGGAGACATCGACATCACAGGCCGTGCCTATTATTCCAACAATCCTCCCTGCGGGGCCTTCCGCGGCTTCGGCGTCCCGCAGAGCTGCTTTGCCTCGGAATGCAACCTGAATCTGCTGGCGGAGCAAGTGGGCATCTCCCCCTGGGAGATCCGTTACCTCAACGCCATCCGCCCCGGAGAAGCGCTGCCCAACGGGCAGATCGCGGATGCCACCGCGGCGCTGGTGGAGACGCTGGAAGCCGTCAAGCCCTACTTTGACGGGGATCCGCACTGCGGCATCGCCTGCGCGATGAAAAACAGCGGCCTGGGCGTCGGGGTGCCTGACACCGGCCGGGCAAAACTGACCCTGCGGGACAGAAGGATCGAAATCCGCTCCAGCGCCGCGTGCATGGGGCAGGGCCTGGGGACGGTCCTGACCCAGATCGTCCATGAGGTGACCGGCTTTCCGCCCGAGACGATCGCGTATTGCACGCCGGACACGTCCGACTCCCCCGACGCTGGGAACACCACCGCTTCGCGCCAGACGCTGTTCACCGGCGAAGCCGCTCGCCGGGCAGCGGAGGAATTGAGGAAGGCATTGGAGGGATCAAGCCCCGGGGAGCTGGAGGGGCGTGAATTCTCCGGCGAGTTCACCGCCCTGACGGACCCCTTGGGATCCGCCAAGCCCAACCCGGTCAGCCACGTCGCCTACAGTTACGCGACCCATCTGGTGCAGCTGGGCGGTGACGGCCGCATCAGGAAGGTGGTGGCCGCCCATGACGTGGGGCGCGCAGTCAACCCGCTTTCCCTGGAAGGGCAGATCGAGGGCGGCGTGACGATGAGCCTGGGCTGGGCGCTGACGGAGCGTTTTCCTTTAAAGGATGGGAGACCGCAGGTCAAGTTCGGCACGCTGGGTTTGCTGCGCGCGGACCAGGTGTCTGAAATCGTGCCCATCCTTGTCCGCGGGGACCCGCAGGGGCCTGCCTTCGGCGCCAAGGGCATCGGGGAGATCGCGTCGATCCCGACCGCGGCCGCCGTGCAGCTTGCCTACTACAGGCGCGACGGCGTCTTCCGCACGCGGCTGCCGCTTGACGATACGCCCTACAGCCGAAGGGAGCGCCGGCCAGACCCAAATGACAGATAGCAGGGCTTCAGCCCTGCTCAATGCTTCTGTACATCAGCGCCGCCTCGCGCATCACGTCGGCCAGATCCGCGGGGACGCGACGGTCTTCCCTCAGGTCTGTCTCCCAGACCTCGCTGTCCAGCCTGACCAGGAAGCGCGCCTTGCCAAGCGGCAGAAACCCTTGGTTCCTGCTTTCCGTAAAGTCGCTTCTCGTCGAGAAAAGCGTCAGTTTCTCGCGGTAGGGAGCGGAGGTATAGGGACAGAAGGTTTCGCAGTTGCCGCACTCGTTGCACAACGCATCCAGGTGGACGATCTGCAGCCTCCCGTTCACAGGGATGGACACGTTCGCGCGGTTTGGGCAGACCTCGACGCAGTTTTCACAGACTGAAGCACACTGGAGGCAGCGGGCTGCCTGGGATCCCTGATGGGGTGTCAGATGGATCTCGCCCCGACGGGCACGGGCACGGGCTTCGCCGGCCGCCGTGTTCTTCCCCTCGTAGCGGTCGCTGTCAAGCCCTTCTTTGAGGATGGCTTCAGCCGCCCTTGACGCATCGGCGATCGCCTCGACCACAGTGGCGGGCCCGCGCCTTCCGTCTCCCGCGACGTACACGCCCTTCAGTGGGCTTTCCAGGGTCTCCGGGGCGACAAGCGGCAGTCC
>CAZVSG010000119.1:0-5469 GCA_964629345.1 uncultured Christensenella sp.
CAGTGTTTCCGATTGAGTATAAAGGAAAAGCCTATCCCCGCATCGTCCGGGCCAGGAAGGCCTGGGTCCGCGGGTTCTCGGGCCTGACGAACAGTTTGGACGGCGGGGCGTCCTCCACCACTTTCCCGGCGTCCATGAACACGATCCGGTCCGCGGCGTCGCGGGCAAAGGCCATCTCATGCGTGACGATCATCATCGTGAGGCCGCCGTCCTTGAGGGTGCGGATCACCGAGAGCACCTCGTCGACCATTTCCGGGTCCAGCGCGCTGGTCGGCTCGTCAAACAGCAGCACCTCCGGGTCCATGCAAAGCGCGCGCGCGATGGCGGCGCGCTGTTTCTGCCCGCCGGACAGCTGGGCGGGGCGCGCGTCGCGGTAGGGCAGCATGCCCACGCGCTCCAGGTAGAACATCGCCTTTTTCAGGCTTTCCTCCCGGGAACGCCTCAGCACCCGCCGCTGCCCGGCAATGCAGTTGTTCAGCGCGGTCATGTTGTTGAACAGATTGAACTGCTGAAACACCATGCCGACGCGGGCGTGCAGCAGGCTGGCCGGCATCTTCGTAACGTCCTGCCCCTTGAACAGGATCTGCCCGCCGCTGGGCTCCTCCAGCAGGTTGATGCAGCGCAGGAAGGTGCTCTTGCCGGAGCCGGAAGGCCCGATGACGCAGACGACCTCGCCGGCGCCCACGCTCAGGTCGATGCCGGAGAGCACCTCGTTGCCGCCGAAGCGCTTGAAAAGCCCCGTCACATGAAGGATCTCCGCCATCACGCCTCCCCCTCCGGATCCCGTTTCACCTCGATCTCCGCCTGGTAACTGGACTGGGAGCCGTACACCGTGTAGGAGGCGCTGCCGGACAGCTTCTTTTCCACCAGCCGCAGCAGGCGCGTGAAGGTGAAGGTCAGGATGAAGTAGATCACCGACGTGATGAAAAACACCTCAAAATACCGGTAATAGGTGCCCGCGGCAGACTTGGACATGAAAAACACCTCGGTGACCGAGATGACGTTGAGCACGCTGGAATCCTTGATGTTGACGACAAACTCGTTGCCCACCGAGGGCAGGATGTTCCGGATGGCCTGCGGCAGGATCACGCCGGTCATCCCCTGCCAATGGGTCATCCCCACGGCAATGGCGGCTTCCTTCTGCCCGGCGTCGACGCTGAGGATGCCGCCGCGCACGATTTCGGCCATGTAGGCCCCCGTGTTGATGGACACCACCAGGAAGGCGGCGGTCATCGCCGGAAGGTTCAGCCCCAGGTACTGGCTGGCGCCGTAGTAGACCACCATCGCCTGCACGATCATCGGCGTGCCGCGGAAGACCTCGATGTAGGCGTTGAGCAGCAGCTTGGCGGCGCCCAGGGCGGCCCGTTTCAGGCCGCCGGCGTCCCGCTTGAGCTGGATGGTCCGCACGATGGCGACCAGCAGCCCGATGATGAAGCCCGCCACCGTGCCCACCACCGCGATGAGCAGGGTGTTGGCAGCGCCGGACAGGAACATGCCGCCGTATTTGTTCAGCAGGAAGACGATCCAATCAAAAAACGTGTTCGGCAATGCGGCTCCTTCATGATACGAGTGATCGGGGTGTTGCTGGCGTGCCCCGTCTGCGGGTTTTCATGGCCGGGACCGGGGGCCGATGACCCCCGATCTCCAAATGGATCAGAATGGGATCACTCGCTCAGCGGCTGCCTTTTCATCGCGCCCAGCATGATCTCATCCCGGGTCTCCTGGCTGATCTCCGCGAGCGCCGCGTTGACCCGCTCCGTCAGGTCGCTGTCCTTGCGCAGCCCAACCGCGACCGCCGTGTCGTCCGGGTTTTCGGAGGCAAAGCCCTGCCCTTCCTCAAAGGAGACGAAGGTGAACTCCGGGTTGGAAATCATGGCGGACTGGGCGCCGGGACGCTCGCTCACATACCCGTCGATGCGGCCGGAGGTCAGCGCGACGATCATGGCGGGGAAGGTCTCCATCGCGGTCTGCTTGTCCACGCCCGGGATCTGGTCGATCACCTCATAGTGGACCGTTGTCAGCTGGCCGGTGATCTTCGCCCCCTGAAAGTCGGACAGGTTTTTCGCGTTTGCATAGGGACCGTCCTTCATCACCACGATGACCAGGTCGCTCTGATAGTACGGCACTGAAAAGTCGATCATCAGCTTGCGTTCCGCCGTGGGGCTCATGCCGGCGAAAATGGCGTCGATCTTGCCGGAGGTCAGCGCCAGGATCAGGCCTTCCCATTCGATCTTGACGACCTCCAGGTCCATGCCCAGCTTCTCGGCGACCCTCCGGGCGATCTGGATGTCATAGCCGTCCGCGAAGCCGCCAGACGTGACCGGAACGGTGAATTCGTTCTCCTCATTCTGTCCCCAGTTGAAGGGGGGGTACAGGCATTCGCTGCCGACCCTCAGGGTCTCGGCGCCGGCCAGCGCGGTCAGAAGCATCAGGGCGGTCAGGATCCCGGCGAACAGTCTCTTTTTCATGGTGCACCTCCGATAAAAATTTCAGGCGGCAGGAGCGCTGAGCCCACGCCGCCTAAAACAAGCGGAAGTGACCTGATAGCGCTCCACGGCTTTTGCCGTGACAGTCATCGGGATGTTCTCCCGATGCCCAACAGGTCAGCTCCGGCGCTGCCCCGTTTCGGTGGTTCCCCTTTCCCGGCAGGATCCCGGCCGCCCGGCGGCTCCCCTGCGGTACTCCTGTACCCCACTCCTCTATCCTTCAAAAGGAATATGAAGTTGGTTGAAGAATAACAGAGATGACAGATCTGTCAAGCCTTTTGCCCAAAAGCGGGGCGAAAGAACGGAAAACAAGGAATATAAAAGGAAAACGGGGGATCTGCTCCCCCGTGCCTAAGCCTATAAGGATTTCCCCTGATGTTCAAAAAGCGTTGATAAATATGACATTTCGGCGGATCCACGCCCTGCCGACGATGCGCGGGGCAGGTTTGCATTTATTCTGTACCCGGCCCGCGCCGCGTTCATCTTCCCTGGGCGGGTCCCGGCGTCCCCCCGCGGTTCATCCGGCCTGCCTGAGCCCCAGGCGGGCCAGCATCCTGCCCCTGCGCTTCCTGCGTTTTTCCTTCGCCGCCAGCCGCTCGCCCAGGTCCCGCGCGCCGATGCCGTAGACCAGGTAGAGGATGAGGCCTGAGAGCAGCATGATGAACACGGTGGAGGCGGCACGGCGGCCGGACGCGTTGATGTTGTAGCCGTACAGCCCCTCCTCCCTTGTCATCGCCTGCATCACCATGGCGTAGCTGGTGCCGTAGGAGGAGGCGAAGGTGGCGGACATGTCATACTCAGTGAACAGGGCGTTGAAATTGAGCGCGAACACCGCCAATACGCTGGGCAGCACGATGGGCAGCTTGATCCTCAGCATCGTGGTCAGCCCGCTGGCCCCCAGGTTGCGCGCGGCGTCCTCCAGCTCGTCGTCGATGGCGTAGAAGGCCGCCTTGATCATGCGCAGGGAGAAGGGCAGCTTGACCACCGTATAGGCGATGATGATCAGCAGGCGTACGTTCTGCGCGTAATAGAGGTTCGCGTTGCCCACGTACCAGATGTCGCTGCTGTTGAAGTAGGTGCGGTAGGAATAGCAGATGAGGATGGTGGGCAGCAGCCAGGGGAAGAGCAGGGCGTATTCCAGCACCGCGCCCTTTTTCCTGTGCTTGAAGATGTAGTTGACAGCGATGACGACGATGACGCAGGCCAGCGCCGCCGCCAGGGCGGAGAGGATGAAACTGGTCCTGATGCCGCCCAGTGTGTCGGCGTTGGAGAACACGCCGGAGACCGCGCCTTCGCGCACCCGGTAGACGCCCCTGGAGGTCAGGTAGGAGTAGTCCTCCTTCCCGAAAAAGTTCAGGAAGGTCCAGTTTCCAAGGTCCAGCGTCTTCATGCGGATGGCGCTGTAGGTCTGGAAGGAGAAGATGACGATCATGACCACCGGGGTCATGTACACGATGAACAGAAGGTAGGCGTAGATGTGCGCGAAGACGTTGGCCGCCTTGTTGTCGATCTTCTGCTTGACCAGCTTGGCCTTGGTCTTGGACACGGACAGGTAATGCCCCCTGCGCTCATAGGCGGAGAGGATGGTGAGCAGCACGATGGTGAACACCGCCAGGATGATGGACAGCAGGGCGGCGCGCGCCTGGGGGAAGGCCTCGTCGGCGAGCGAGGACCCGGCCAGGCGGACGATCTCCGGGTTGATGGAATCATAGCCCAGCAGCGTGGGCGCGGACATGGCGCACAGCCCGGTGATGAAGGTCATGATGGTGAGGGAGAACAGCGTGGGGATGAGCGTGGGGAAAACGACCTTGAAGAGGACCTTCAGCGGCCTGGCGCCCAGGTTGCGCGCCGCTTCCACCGTGTTGTAGTCGATGCTCCGGATGGCGTTGCGCAGAAAGAGCATGTGGTTGCTGGTGGTGGCAAAGGTCATGGTGAACATGACGGCGCTGAAGCCCGAGAACCAGTTCCTGTCCATCCCCGGGAAGGCGTTGGACAGCATGGTGGTCAGGATGCCGTTGTTGTCATAGAGGAAGAGGTAGCCGGTCACCAGGGCCACACCGCTGTAGATCAGCGTGGTCATGTACCCCATGCGCAGGATCTTCGCTCCCTTGATGTCAAAGTATTCCGTCAGCAGCACGATGGACACGCCCACGACGTTGGCGGTGACGACAAGGCCTACGGCCAGCTTCAGGGAGTTGAGCACGTAGGTGCCCATGTTCCCCGCGAAGAAGAAGCGGATGACCGCCCAAGGGTCCGCCCCGCCCGCGGCGGTCTTCGTGCTGAAGATCTGCGTGAGCGTGTTGATGTTGGGCAGGATCATGAAGCCCAGGAAGAGGTAGAGGAACAGCCCGAATCCGAAGAGCTTGAAGATCTGCCCGGGTTTGAGCCATTTGGCAACGCTTTTCACGCCAAGCCCCCCTCCCCGCGCGGATAGCTCATGACGTTGCCGGGGTGCAGGGACAGGGTCACCCTTTCCCCGGGCTCATAGATGCTCACGCCGTCGTTGCGCACGATGGAGCGCAGGATCTGGACCCCGGCGTCGACCGTGTACTTGATGTACATCCCGTAATACTCCCGGCTGATGACGCTGCCCCCCGTTTCCCAGGCGGCCCGGGCAGGCTGGGCGTTGACCGGGACCCGCTCCAGCCGGATGTAGTGGGCCTTCCTCGGATCAAGCGCTGCGCCCGCCGCGTTCATCAGGGCGACGGTCTTTTCATCCAGCGGATTGATGTCCCCGATAAAGTTGCAGACGAACTCGGTGCTGGAGTGGTTGTAGACCTCGTTGGGCGTGCCGGTCTGCTCGATCCCGCCTTTGTTGAACACCGCGATCCGGTCCGACAGCGTCAGCGCTTCCTCCTGGTCGTGGGTGACGTAGATCGTGGTGATGCCGAAATCCCGCTGCATCTTTTTCAGCTCGTTGCGCAGCTGGACGCGCAGCTTGGCGTCCAGGTTGGACAGCGGCTCGTCCATGCAGATGATGGCC
>CAZVSG010000120.1:0-5457 GCA_964629345.1 uncultured Christensenella sp.
GGGAGCGGGTTTGAGCCTTTTGCGATAGAGGGCGCTTTCCAAGCTCTCCCCTGCCAGACGCTCAAGTTTATCGGCACTCACGGGCAGGGAAAGGTCCGGAGCGCTTCTTGTCGCCAGGTCCGCCAGCTGATGAAGCCGGCCGTATCCGCCCGGCTTGAGCAGCGTCGTCACTGCGGTGACGGGGAAAACGCCGGTCTGTATCAGGCGCGCGACGTTGTGCGCGTCCGCACCGCCTGAAAAGGAGATCGGCAGCATGCCGCCAAAATCGCGCGCCAGCCTCGCCGCCAGGGACACCGTCAGGGGGAACAGCGCGCGGCCCGACAGGTACATTTCATTGGACGGCAGCTCTCTGTTCCTTACGTCCACCGGCAGCGTATTGGTCAGCTTCACACCGAAAAGAAGACCCTGCCCTTCCGCAAGTGCCTTGAGCCGTTTGAGCATCGGCAGCGCGTCCTGATACTGCAGGTCGTCCCTGAAGTGGAAGTCCCCGAAGCTCACCGCTCCGAAACCCAGGGAATCAAGCGTGCTTCTGGCAAAATCGTATCCCAGCAGCGTCGGGTTGAGCTTGACAAAGGTGTGAAGCCCTTTTCCGCGGATCAGCCAGGCGGCGATGCGCTCTATTTCGCCCGCCGGGCAGCCGTGCAGCGTTGAGAGCGTGACCGATCTGCACACATGGGGGTCGATGCTGTCCAGCCAGGGCCGGTCCACCGCCATAAACCGGTCCAGGTTCTCCTGCGCCCACATTCTGCAGGCGGAAAAGGCCGCGGTGCGGGAGGCGTCCTTCAGTCCCTCGATGAAACCGTCGATCTTCGGGCTCTGGATCCCCGCCAGGTCATAGCCGACGGACATGTTGAAGATGAAACCCCGCGCTCCGCCCAGCCCCCACTCGCGGGAGAGAAGCTTCAGCGCGTACCAGGCCTTGATGTACTCGTCCATGGCCTGGGGGACAGTCAGCTCGGTGGACCACTCGCAGTTGTAACCTTCGTCCTCAGCCAGGATGCAGGGTTTGGCAACGCGCAGGTCCTCGCCGTCCAGCGTCTGCACGGTCTTGAGCTCAAAAAAACGGCCGCCCGCAAGGTAAGCGGCAACGATATTGCCCGCCAGCTGCGTGTGCGGTCCGGCCGCGGGCCCCACCGGGCTTTCCAGCGGTTCATCCATCAGGCTGAAAACCGGCCCTCTGCCCGCCTTCCACGGCTCTAAGGCGCCCGGAGCTGCCTCCTGCTGCGCCCTGTCCGATAGGATCCTTTCCATCAGCGCCGGAAAATCCGGCGGCCGCATCCTGTCACCCATGCCGAGCCCCCCTGTTATCCTTCCAGCGACCGCCAGAGTTTTTCCGCCGATTCCATGATGTCCGCGTTTGCCTTCTCCTCGTCGATCCCGGCCAGCATCCCGTCCCGCATCCGGAGAACCCCGCCTGTGACCGCCGTTCGGCACTGCCGTCCCGTCACGCCAAAGTACAGGTGGCCGTCCGCGTTGTCCGCTCCCAAGGGGGTGTAAGGCCTGTAGTCCATCACGATGACGTCCGCGGCCGCTCCCTCCTTCAAAACGCCGAGGGGCCGTCCGAAAGCCTTGGACGCGATGCGGGGATTGTTGACAAACAGCATCGAGGCGGCCTCATTCCAGCCGACGTCAGGCCGGCCAGCCTCATGGCGCTGGGCCGTGAGCACCGCCCTGTTACTCTGCAGCATGTCGCTGGTGTAGGCGTCCGTGCCAAGACCCACCGGGATGCCCTTCTCAAACATCCTTAGCACAGGGGAGCAGCCCACGGCGTTGCTCATGTTGGATTCGGGGTTGTTGACCACCGCTGCGCCCGAATCCCTGATCAGGTCCATTTCGCTTTCATCCACATGCACGCAGTGGATCAGCAGGCTGTCCGGGCCCAGCATGCCAAAGCGCTGAAGCCTTTCCGCCGGCCTGATCCCATGCTTCTCCAGCGCGTCCCGCGGGTCGTCCCCGCTTTCCGACAGGTGCACGTGATAACCGGCCTGGCCTCCGTTGGCCAGCGCGCAGGCTTCCAGCGTCCTGTCCGAAAGCGTGAACAGGGCGTGAAGGCCGAACATCGCGTGGAGCATAGGATTGCTGTTGGAGCGGCACTGCGAGATAAATTCGGCGTTTTCCTGGATCGCCTGGCGGCACTTCTCTTCTCCGCCTCGATCGGACACCTCATAGCACAGGGAGGAGCGGACGCCGACGATTTCTGCCTCCCTGGCGATGACGGACAGCGATCCCGGGATCTCCCCAAAACTCGCGTGATGGTCGAATACCGTCGTCACACCCTGCCGGATGCAGTCGATCAGCGTCGCCCGGGCACTGGCCCGGGTCATTTCCAGGGTCAGCTTCCCGTCAAGCTTCCACCACAGCCCTTCCAGGATGCCCCTGAAATCCCTGGGATGATAGCCCTTCAGGGCCAGGCCCCTTGCCAGGGCGCTGTAGAAATGCGTGTGGGCATTGATGAGCCCCGGCATGATCAGCCCGCCCCGCGCATCCACGAACTCCGCCTGCGGGTAGCGCCGCCTCATCTCCGGGGTATCTCCAACAGCGAGAATATCTTCGCCGCTTGTGACGGCCGCGCCGTCCTCAAGGTACGGCCGCTGCGCGTCCCGCGTGATCAGCCTTCCGTTGCCGATGAGCAGCATGGCTTCGCCTCCGGACCGATCACCTTCTCCAGCGCGTTGAGGATGTTTTCGTAGCCTGTGCAGCGGCACAGGTGCCCGCTGATCTCCCTGCGGAGTTCTTCCCGGGTATACCGCCTGCCCGTGTTCAAAAGCGCCAGCGCGGTCATGATGATGCCCGGTGTGCAGAAACCGCACTGAACGGCTGTTTCATCGATGAAGGCCTGCTGGATGGGGTGGAGCGTGCCGTCTCCCGCCTTGATTCCTTCCAACGTCAGGACACTCTTGCCGTCCGCCCATACCGCCGGATACATGCACGTGTTCACCGCCTCGCCTTCTATGAGCACGGTGCAGGCTCCGCATTCGCCGACCTCGCAGCCCTTCTTGACACTGGTCAGGCCCAGCCTGCTGCGCAGCGTGTCCGTAAGGCACTCCCGCTCGTCGACGGGGATCTCCCTGGACGTGCCGTTCACCGTGACCCGGATGACCCTAAACATCAAAAACACCCCCTGCGTCCTGTGCTGCCGCGCGCAGCGCGCGCCCGGTCAGCTCCCTGATCAGCTGGAGGCGCAGCTGCCTGGACGCGCGCCAGCTGTCCCGCGGGCGGGCATCCAGAAGGGCGGCAGCGGCCACCCGGTCGATCAACCCCTGTGAAAGCTTGTTGCCCCTCGCGGCCGCTTCCGCCCTGTCCAGCCTCAGCGGAACCGGTGCCGCGACGCCCAGGGCAAAACGCGCCTCTGTGATATGGGTCCTGCCCGCGTCCAGTTTTACCAGCGCGGCGCAGCTGAGGGTCGCGATGTCCATGGCGTTGCGCTGGGCGAACTTGATGTAGCGGCCGAAAAAGCCCGCGTAGTTCACAGGCGCGATCCTCAGCGCGGTCAGCAGTTCGCCCGGTTTGAGGCCGACCTTTCCGGCTGACAGGTAAAAGTCCCGGATGCCGACGCTGCGCCGGCCTTCCATCCCCTCAAGCACCAGCTCGGTTTCCAGTACGAACAGACCCGGGGCAATGTCCCCGCTGGGGAGACCGCTGCAGACGTTGCCGCCCACGGTGGCCATCCGGCGCACCTGGGGCCCGCCGACCTCGCCCGCGGCAGATGCAAGCAGCGGGACGTGCTCCCGGATCAGGGGATCCTTCTGAATCGTGTCGAAGCTGGTCGCGGGGCCGATCACCAGCGTACCGTCTTCCTTCATGAGGATCCCGCGCAGCGCAGGGATCTCGCGGACGCTGATCAGGTCGCAGCCGGACAGCTTGCCGTCCCTGACGTGCAGCAGGACGTCGGTTCCCCCGCAGATCACGCGCGCAGAGGGGTTTTTCGTCAGTTCAGCAAGCGCTTCAGGGATCGATCTTGCGATGGTCATCTTGCCGTAATCAAACATCTGTCAGGTCACCTCCTGTCGGGCTTCCTTGATCAGCCCGGCGCTGATGAACCCCTCCACCAGGCGCTGGGGATTCAGCGGCAGACGGTTGAACGCCACGCCCGTCGCGTGCAGCACCGCGTTTCGGATCGCGGGGGCGGGAGGGATCGTGGGATTCTCCCCCAGCGATTTGTTCCCGTAGGGCCCTGTGGGGTCATCGGTCTCCACAAAGTCCGCGGACAGGTCCGGCGTATCCAGCGCCGTCG
Organism: uncultured Christensenella sp.; assembly: GCA_964629345.1. Taxonomy (GTDB): domain Bacteria; phylum Bacillota; class Clostridia; order Christensenellales; family Aristaeellaceae; genus UBA6115. The sequence continues at coordinate 4,235 of CAZVSG010000120.1, forward strand.
GAAGCTTGTAATCCAGGAAGTTGCCGTTGAGCGGGCGCGCGTTCGCGTCGTACTTGAGCTCCTCGCCCAGCGCGTAGCCCAGGCTCATGCTCATGCCCCCGTGCACCTGTCCGGCCGCCGTCGCGGGGTTGATGATCTTCCCGCTGTCCAGGACATCGATGATCCTGATGATCCGGATCTTTCCAACGGGGATGTCCACTTCAACCTCGGCAAAACAGGCGCCGAAGGCGAACGTGTTGTCCTTGCAGTGGACCGACTCCTCCGCGGTGATGTGTTCCGCGTCCTTGAGGCTGTAGAACGCCTCCAGCGCGAGTTCGGACAGGGGAAGCAGCGCTTTGCCGCCGCTCTTCTCCACGACCGCGCTGCCGATGAGGTCCAGCTCCGCCGCGGGACGGCCAAGCAGCCGGGAAGCGTAGGCCAGTATCTTCGCCTTGAAGGATTCGGCCGTCTTCTTCAGCGCCATGCCGCTCACGTAGGTCTGCCGGCTGGCATAGGCGCCCGTGTCAAACGGGGCGGTATCGGTATCCTGGGTCGACACGACGCGGATATCCTCCGGCCGGATGCCTGCTGTCTGGCCCGCCATCTGGCAGAACACCGTGTCCGCGCCCTGTCCGATCTCCGTCGCGCCCATGACGACCTGGGCGGAACCATCCTGGTTGAGCACCATCCTCGCTGAAGCCGTTTCCAGCGAGATGGGGTAGACGCCCGTCTTGTAGCAGAAAATCGCCATGCCAACGCCGCGGCGCAGCGGGCCTGTCTGGTCCCTGTAAAGCTTTCGCTTCCCATCCCAACCGATAAAATCACGGCCCCGCTCCATGCACTCCACAAGCCCGTTGCTGTGGCAGGTGATCCCGGTGCCTGCGGCCGCATAACCCAGCTTCATGCAGTTGATCTTCCTCAGGTCCAGGGGATCCATCCCCATCCTGAGGGCGATGTCATCCACATGGCATTCCAGCGCGAAGGCCTGCTGCGGGATACCGTAGGCGCGCATCGCGCCGCCGGTCGCGATGTTGGTGTAGACCGACCAGGCGTCGCTTTCATAGGACAGTTCCCGGTCCGGGTACATGTTGCGCAGGCCCGAGGCGGCATTGGCGCAGATGGCGTGTCCGTGGGACGCGTATCCGCCCTGGTTGCTCCACAGTTCAGCCTTGCGCGTCAGAAAGGCCCCGTCCCGCAGGACCGCTGTTTTCAGGCGGAAATGGATGGCGTGGCGCACGCGGGTA
>CAZVSG010000121.1:0-5340 GCA_964629345.1 uncultured Christensenella sp.
GGCACATGAGCGACATGAGCGCCATGCGCGCTGCCGTGGAAGCATTGAAGCAGGGGCATGTGCTTGGTATTTTCCCCGAGGGCACGCGCCGCATCGGCAAGGCAATGGAATCCGTCGAGTCCGGCGTCAGTTTCCTGGCACTCAGAAGCGGAGCGCCCCTGCTGCCGGTCTATTTCTGCAGCAAGCCCGGATTGCTGAAAAGGACAAGGATCGTTGCTGGCTCCATGATCCCCTACGATGACCTGTCGGCAAAAGGCCTGGACAAGAGTTCAGCGGAAGCTCTGAACAGGCGGATCCAGGAGACGTATGAGAAAATGCAGAATAAATACAAGCAGTGAGCGGTTGCGGGATTCCCTTTAGAACGGAACGATTTTCTTCAGAAGTCAGGAGAGCATGACAGGATGCCGATTCAGGTGGCAAAGCACGCGGGGTTTTGCATGGGGGTCAGCCGGGCCATCAATCAGGCGGCAGAGACTGCGCAGCAGGCGAAAGACCAGGGCTTCCCGGCTTATTCACTGGGAGAACTGATCCATAACTCGGAAGTGGTGCGCTCCCTGAAAGACAAGGGTTTGATTCCGGTCAAGACGCCGAAGGAGGCTCAGGGAGGTTTTCTCGTCATCCGAAGTCACGGTGTTTCACCGGATATTCTTGAGGAATGCAGGCATTATGCAGAAAAAGTAGTTGACTGCACCTGCATTTTCGTGCATCATGTTCATCGGTTGGTATCCGAATTCAGCCAAAGCGGAGCGCCTGTCATTATTCTGGGCGATCCGGATCATCCGGAAGTGATGGGGATCAGGGGTTGGTGCCGTGGAGAACACTATGTGATCCATCACGCCTCACAGATCCCGGAATTGCCTGAATCCGCAGCTGAAGCGATGGTGGTCAGCCAGACGACGTTCCCGCCGTCTTCCTGGGACAAACTGACGGAAGCGCTGCTGAACCGTTTCCCCCGCCTTCATCTGTGCAACACCGTCTGCAGGACGACAAGTCTCCGGCAGGCAGAGGCAGAGGTGCTGGCCAAGGCTTCCGACAGGATGATCGTCGTAGGCAGCAGGCAGAGCGCAAACACGCAGAAGCTGGTTGAGACCTGCCGCAGATGGTGCTCTGAGACGTACCTGGTTGACAGTGCGGCTGACCTGTCAGGGTACCCGATGGACCCAGCCAAAGAAATGATCGGCATCACCGCCGGTGCATCAACGCCGGCGTGGTCACTTAAGGAGGTTGTTGACTTTATGAACGACTTGGAACTCAATGGACAGACACAGAACACCGAAAACGGCAGTACGCTTCCCGAAATCGCCGAGGTCCAGGCAGATGCCGCCGCAGCGGCGGCAGAAGTAACAGAAGCCTTGGACAATAAACCAGAAGCCTCGGCTGAGGAAGTGGCTGTTGCAGAAAAAGCTGAGGCTCCGGTGCAGGCGCAGCCTGTCGCTGTGAAGCCGCAGAGCTTTATGGACGAGGTTGCCGCCAACATCGCGCGCATCCGGAACGGCCAGACCGTGACCGGCAAGATCGTCCAGATCACTGATGATGAAGTCTGTGTCAACATCGGATATAAATCTGACGGTCTGCTCAAGCGGGATGAACTGGTGGACAAGGATGCGAAGCTCGGCGATGAGATCGATGTTGAGATCGTAAAGGTCAACGACGGTGAAGGCAACGTGATCCTCTCGCAGCGCAACATCGTCAACCGCAAGGTGTGGAATGAGCTGATGGAGAAGTACGCCAGGTGCGAACTGGTCAACGGCGTGGGCAAAGAGGCCGTCAAGGGCGGATTGCTTGCCAATGTCGACGGCGTCCGCGCTTTCATCCCCGCCTCCCATCTTGCCCAGCGGTATGTCGAGAAGATCTCCCAGTTCGTCGGCCAGCCGATGAAGCTGAAGATCATTGAAGTTGACGAAGGAAAGAAACGGATCGTCGCCAGCCGTAAGGAAGCCCTGGCCATCGAGAGCGAAGCGATCAAGGAAGCCGTCTGGAGCAAGCTTGAAGAGGGAAGCCTCGTCAAGGGGATCGTTCGCCGTTTCACAAGCTTCGGCGCGTTTGTGGACCTGGGCGGAGTGGACGGCCTGATCCATGTGTCTGATCTGAGCTGGAATCGCTCTGTCACCCCCGGCGAGGTCCTGCAGGTCAACCAGGAAGTCGAAGTCAAGATCCTTTCCCTCGACCGTGAGCGCGAGCGGATCGCCCTTGGCTATAAACAGCTGCAGCCCCGGCCATGGGACAACATCGAGGAGAAGTATCCTGTCGGTACCATCCTGACGAGAAAGATCGTCCGTGTCAGGCCTTTCGGTGCTTTCATTGAGCTGGAACCCGGCGTTGACGGTCTGGTGCATATCTCCCAGGTCGCTCACACAAGGGTCGAAAAGATCGAGGATGCGGTCAGCCCCGGGCAGGAAGTGAACGTGAAGGTGCTGGCTGTTGATCCGGATGCCAAGCGGATCAGCCTTTCGATCCGGGAAGCGCTGGAAGACAGCGCAATGGTTTATGATGCAGCGATCCCCGGCGAGGTCAATGAGCCCGGCTCCATGAATGAAGAGGTTGCACCTGAACTGCAGGCCGCCTCGGAACCGGAAGCGGCGGAAGAAATCAGAGACGAAACCTCGCTGGAGAGGGCCATGCGCAAGGCACGCGAAGAGCGGGACGAACATGATGCGGCAGAAAAAGAGGAAGAACCCGGCAAAGAAACCTGATATCTGCTGAACTGACATCAAAGGATCAAGCTGCGTCTGAATCGGCGCAGCTTGATCCTTTTATGACACCATCGGTCGGTCAACTTTTTTGGCTCAGTTCTGAAACTAGACGAATGAGCAGACGCACCGATGGAACGAAAATGATCATGGTTCCGCTAAACCGAATGAAAGCGGCAGCGCGGAGGCACAAAAAGACCGATCCACCAAAGCGTTTATGATTGTGTTTATTTAAATCAGCGCATTCCCTTTTCACGCATAAAAAGCCCCGCCTTCGCAGGCAGGGCCAAGGGTTTTGGAATCAGCCTCAGAACTTCGCCGGGTTCAGACGGATGGATGGACCCATGGTCGTGCTGAGATACAGGGACTTCAGATAGACGCCCTTGGATGTTGAGGGCTTGGCCTTGATCACCGCCTCCATCAGCGCGGTCAGGTTCTCTGTCAGCTTGTTGTCCTCAAAGGAGACCTTTCCGATGGGGCAGTGGGCAATGGCGGTCTTGTCGATGCGGTACTCGACCTTACCGGCCTTGATGTCCGTGATCGCCTTGGCGACGTCATTGGTCACAGTGCCTGATTTCGGGTTGGGCATCAGGCCCTTGGGTCCCAGGATCCGCCCGATCTTTCCGACGACGCCCATCATGTCAGGGGTCGCGATACAAACATCAAAACCGAACCAGTTCTCAGACTTGATCTTCTCGACCATATCGGCTTCACCGACAAAATCAGCGCCGGCGACCCTGGCTTCCTCGGCCTTATCCGCCTTGGCAAAAACCAGAACGCGCACTACTTTGCCTGTGCCGTGCGGCAGCACGACCGCGCCGCGGACCTGCTGGTCGGCATGGCGCGGGTCTACACCCAGGCGGATGGACAGCTCGACTGTTTCATCAAACTTTGCTTTCCCGGTCTTTTTGACCAGGGCGACCGCCTCGTCCGGGTCATACAGCTTTTTGTCGTCAATGAGTTTCTTTGACTCAATGTATTTTTTTCCGTGCTTCATGTTATCTTCCTTCCTGTGGTGTTAACGGCGCTACGTCCTCCCACACCTTTCCCTACTCTTCGACAGTGACGCCCATGCTGCGCGCGGTTCCCTTGACCATGCTCATCGCGGCCTCAATGCTGGCGGCGTTCAGGTCAACCATCTTGGTGGCGGCGATCTCACGCAGCTGATCTTTCGTCAGCTGGCCGACCTTGACCTTCTGGGGCTGTGCGCTGCCGCTTTCAACGTTGATCGCTTTCTTGATCAGTACGGGCACAGGCGGTGTCTTTGTGATAAACGTGAAGGAGCGGTCAGAGTAAACTGTAATTACGACCGGGATGATATATCCGGCCTGCTTGGCAGTGCGGTCATTGAATTCCTTGCAGAATCCGGGGATATTGACGCCATGCTGCCCCAATGCAGGCCCGATCGGGGGTGCGGGTGTCGCCTTGGCTGCGTTGACCTGCAGCTTGATGATGGCTGTGACTTTTTTTGCCATTTTTGGGTTCCTCCTAAAGTTTTGTGGTCATGGCGGCGCTATGCGCCTCCCACTTGCGGACAGTCCCTGTCCCCCATTCAGACTTTTTCAGCCTGATCCAGATCGATTTCCACCTGCATTTCCCTGCCGAGGAACATCTTGACCTTGACCTGCAGTTTCCCATGGATGACATCAACGGCTTCTACTGTCCCGTTGAAGTTCTCCAGGGGCCCTGAGATGATTCTGACTTCCTCGCCGACGACCAGCTTGGTGGCTTCCGCCTGGGGCTGGCTTTTCATCATCGTTTCAAACTCGACGTCCGTCAGGGGCACAGGCTTGCTTTCCGGCCCGACGAAGCCCGTGACGCCGCGCGTATTGCGCACGACATACCAGGACTCGCTGGTGATGATCATCTTGACAAGCACATACCCGGGAAAAGTTTTGTGCTGAGTGGTGATACGCTTCCCGTTCTTGATCTCAGCAACTTCCTCCACAGGCACCTGGACTTCCTGGATCAAGTGCTGCATCCGGTTGTTCTCAGCGGCTTTTTCGAGGTTGTCCTTGACCTTGTTCTCATACCCGGAATAGGTATGGACGACATACCATGCCGGCGTTGCTGCGCTTGTGTTCAATTCCTGTTCAGGCATCGTATCTCCTATCAGGCTGCCCACCTGGACAGCAGCTTGACCACTTCGGTTGATCCCATGTCCAGCAGCCCGATGACAACGCCCATGAACACCATGAACAGCAGGACGATCAGGGTGGAGTTGATCAGGTTCTGCCTGGTCGGCCAGGTCACCTTGCGCAGCTCATGCCAGGTGTTCTTGAAGGGTTTGGCGATATTTTCAGGCAGATGCCTGAAAAAGCCGGCGATGCGAGTCAAAAACCCCTTCTTTTCCTTTTTCGCGGCGACTTGCTTGGTTTTCTGCTCAGACATCTCGCTACCTCGTTTCGCGGTGTGCTGTGTGCTTCTTGCAGAAACGGCAATACTTCGACAGCTCGATCCTGTCAGGGTCATTTTTCTTGTTCTTGATCGTGTTGTAATTGCGCTGCTTGCACTCGTTGCATGCCAAGACGATGTTGGCGCGCGCTTCCTTCACTGCCATGACTTATCCCTCTTTCTCTAAGGCTTTGATGCCGCTCAGTCTTCGATGACCCTGGCGACAGCGCCGGAGCCGACCGTGTGCCCGCCCTCG
>CAZVSG010000122.1:0-5272 GCA_964629345.1 uncultured Christensenella sp.
CAAGAACACCGAGCGCAAGCAGGCCTTCCTGCACTGCGGCCGGGTGCTGACCACCGCCCAGTACAGCGCCTACGTACGCATCGCGGAGGGCTGCGACAACCGCTGCGCCTATTGCGCGATCCCGCTCATCAGGGGCGGGTTCCGCTCCAGGAAACAGGACAGCATCCTGGATGAAATGCGCGGTCTGGCCGCGCAGGGGGCAAAGGAGCAGGTCCTCATCTCTCAGGATACGTCGCGCTACGGCGCAGACCTTGAGGGCGTTTCCCTCTCAGGGCTTCTCCTGGAAGCAGAAAAGATCAGCGGGATCCAGTGGCTGCGGGTCCTGTACTGCTATCCGGATGAAACCAGCCATGAGCTGATCGATACCATGGCCGGCAGCGAAAAGATCTGCCGCTACCTGGACCTCCCGCTTCAGCATGCCTCACCCGCAACCCTAAAAAGGATGAAGCGGCGCGGGGATATCGGGAAGATCAGGGAGCTGCTGCTGTATGCGCGGGAAAGGGGCTTCGCGCTGCGGACCACCATGATGGTCGGGTTCCCTGGCGAAACGGACAGGGAGTTTGGGGAACTCATGGACTTCTGCTCGGACGTTCAGTTTGACCGCCTGGGCGCGTTCGCTTTCTCCCCTGAAGAGGGCACGCCGGCTTTTGACATGCAGGATCAGATCCCCGAGGAAGAAAAGCAGCGGCGGCTTGGGTTGCTGCTGCAGATGCAGCAGAAGATCAGCCTGAAGCGCAACCGCCTCCGCATCGGGGAGAATGCCGAGGTCCTCATCACCGGCCGCAAGGACAATGACTTCCTGGGCCGATCCAGGTGGGAAGCGCCGGACAGCGACGGCCTGGTCCGGGTAAAAAGCGCCCTGCCGCTTAAAGAAGGCCAGATCATCCGCGCCAGGATCACCGGTGCGTCCGAGTATGACCTGAAGGCCGAAGCATCCGCCCAGCCAGGAGGAAAAGATGAATCTGCCCAATAAACTCACCATCCTGCGGGTCCTGCTCATCCCCCTGTGCATCCTGCTGGTGGTGCTCGGCCTGAACATCTGGGCAGCCATACTGTTCATCATCGCCTGCATCACGGATTTTCTAGACGGATATCTGGCTCGCAAGGACAAAATTGTCACCAATTTCGGCAAATTCGCCGACCCGGTCGCGGACAAGATCCTCTCACTGTGCCTGATGATCGTGCTAGTAGTCTATAGTAGGTTCCCCTGGTGGGCGGCTTGCGTCGTCGCAGCAAGGGAACTGGCGGTGGACGGGCTGCGGCTGGTCGCGGTGGAGCAGGGCATCGTCATCCCGGCGGGCATTCTGGGCAAGGTGAAAACCAATTTCCAGTTTCTCTGCGTACTGTCCTCGCTATTGAAGCTGCCGCAGAGCTTGACCGTCGCCCTTTGCGCTTTGATGTCCCTGTTGACCGTCATCTCCGGGGCGCAGTACTTTATCGCGTCCAGGGGATTGTTTTTCCCCAAAGGATCCAATCAGTCGACCTGAACAGGAAAGGAAAGAGAATGGCAGCCAAAGAGAAAGAAAACAAGACCGCGGCAAAGGCGATGCCCGATGAAAAGTTCCAGGCCCTGGACCGGGCGCTGGCAGCGCTTGACAAGCAGTATGGGCGCGGCACGGTGATGAAACTGGGCGAACAGGCGAAGATGCAGGTCGACGTCATCCCCACCGGCTGCCTGGATCTGGACATGGCGCTGGGGGTCGGCGGCATCCCGCGCGGCAGGATCATCGAGATCTTCGGCCCCGAATCCTCAGGCAAAACCACTGTCGCCCTGCATCTGATCGCGGAGACGCAGAAGCTCGGCGGACTGGCTGCCTTTATCGACGCGGAACATGCGCTGGATCCCTCCTATGCCAAGCGCCTCGGGGTCAACATCGACGAACTGTACATTTCCCAGCCCAGCACGGGCGAAGACGCCCTTGAGATCGCGGAGGCACTGGTACGCTCAGGCGCGATCGAGATCGTTGTCATCGATTCCGTGGCAGCACTGGTTCCCCGCGCGGAGATCGACGGGGAAATGGGTGATTCCTTCGTGGGCCTGCAGGCCCGTATGATGAGCCAGGCCATGCGGAAACTGGCCGGCGTGGTCAGCAAGACCGGCGCGATCGCGGTCTTTATCAATCAGCTGCGCGAGAAGGTCGGCGTGATGTACGGCAACCCGGAGGTCACCCCCGGCGGGCGTGCCCTGAAGTTTTATGCGTCGGTCCGCCTGGACGTACGCCGCGGCGAACAGCTCAAGAACGGCACGGAGGTGATCGGCAACCGCACCAAGGTCAAGGTGGTCAAGAACAAGGTCGCACCGCCCTTCAGGGTGGCAGAGTTTGACCTGCTGTACGGTTATGGCATCAGCCGTGAATCCTCCCTGCTGGACATGGCAGTCGAGCGGGACATCATCCAGAAATCCGGCGCCTGGTTCTCCTATGATGATATCCGCTTCGCCCAGGGCAGGGAGAACGCGCGTAAATACCTGGTTGAAAACCCGGATACCGCGCGGGCGATCGAAGCCGCTATCCGCTCAAGCCTGAACCTGACCCCCACGAAATCAGAAAGCGAAGACGAGGGCCTCTCAGCGGATGATTGACCGGTCTCTATCCCGAACAGCTCCCTGGCGGGGCTGTTTCATTTCAGTTGGACTTTCGTCCACCTGCCGCTCCTGACCCGGTCGGACAGCAGCCTGCTGCGCACCAGCGCGTCGATCAGGAAAGCAAACCAGGGGCCGGTCGCGGTGAACTGAAAGGCCGGGAGCAGGGGTGCCAAGGGAAAGCAAAAAAGAAAGGTCAGCAGCGGGCGCAGGATCCCCACCCCGATGAGCGAGGTGTAGGCGACGTATTGAACGTCTCCGGCGCCGCGCAGGCATCCTGCATATACTACCCGGCTGTTCTGCGGCAGTATGGCGGGGATCACGACCAGAAATCCCGCCGTTGCAGCCGATATCAGCGTTTCATCGACTGTAAACAGCGCCGCCAGGTCGCGCCTGAAGAAGAACATCAGCAGCATCAGCACCGCGGATACCAGAATGGAAATATGCCTTGTCACAGCGATATACAGCCTGGCGTTCCTCTCATTCCCCTCCCCCAGGCTCTGCCCGACCATCGCAACACCGGCGGCTGAGACGCCGGCCCCCAGGGTGAAAGACAGGGACGTGACCTGGGTCACGATGTGGAAGGCCGCGAACACCACCGTACCCAGGCTGGCGATGATCCTAGTGATGATCAGGAAACCGATGCGCAGAAATCCCGCTTCGGTTATCGAAGAGCCGCCCACCCTGAGCAGCCCTGCGAGGGTCTGCCGGTCAAAGGCCGGCCTTTGAAGCCGGTAATGGAATGGTGAGCCGACGCGCGCAGCAAACCAGAGGGATACCCCGAAGGCGGCAAAGGTGCCGATGAACGTCGCGATCGCGGCGCCCGCCACGCCAAGTCTGGGAAACCCCAGTTTCCCTCCGATCAGGAAGTAGTTGAAGACAAGATTTGTAACATTGGACAGCAGATGCGTCAGCATGGTCATCCTCGTCTTGCCCAATCCGCGGAATGCCGCGCAGATGCAAAGATGGATGCTGTTGGGGATGAAGCCGAGAGAGATGATCCTGAAATAAGTGACGGACATGCCCAGCGTGTCCGGGTTTGCCCCGGCCAGCTGCATGAACGGTCCCGCCAGGAAAAAACCGATCAGAGACATGATCAGGCCGATCAACGCGCTGATGTACATGGATTGCTCAAGGCAGGCGCGAACGCCGGCCTCATCCCCGGCGCCCTTGCGTCTGGCGATGATCGCAGTGGTACCGATGCTGAGCGACTGGGAAAGCACAATCATGATCATCCGGGGCTGTGTGGTCAGCCCGACGGCGGCGATGGCCGCAGGCCCGATGGTGCCCACCATCATCGTATCAGCAGAACTGATGACGCTGATGAGCAGGCCTTCCAGGGCAGCAGGCCAAGCGATATGGACAGCCTTTGCGTAATAGGGTTTCAGCTGCTCCCAGTTTTTCCCGTCCCAGGACCTGGTCAGCCAATCGCTCAGGCGTCTTTGGATCACACGTCCCCCTTCATAAAACAGTCATTAATATACTCCGGCGCTTCCGGGGGTCCTCCGAAAGCGCCGGGGAGTCGAAGACAGGATGGTTTACTTGATCGGCCGCATCCGGTTGAGCGGCCAGAGCACAAAGGATGCCTTTCCGACGATCATGTCATAGGAGATCGGTCCGACGTCCCCGGAACGGCTGTCATGGCTGTCCCTTCGGTTGTCGCCCATGACCATATACTCATCTTTCCCAAGTGTCACCCGGCCAAAATTCCGGGTCGGCGGATAGGTGATGTAATCCTCTTCCACCAGGGCGTCATTGATGTAGAGCTTGCCGTCAAGCACCGCGACGCTGTCCCCGGGGAGGGCTACAAGGCGCTTGATAAACAGCTCATGCTGGACAAGCGACAGATCCACCGGCGAACCCAGGCGGAGGGATCGGGAGGTGTTTCTGTTGGGAAATCGGCAGATGACCACATCGCCCCGTTTGAGGTTGTTCAGCAGCACTGCCGGCTTGGTCACCAGCACGATCTCGCCGTTTTGAAGGGTCTCCAGCATGCTGGGCCCGTCGACGCGGATCGGCTCGAACAGAAGGGCCCGGATCGTCATCGCGATCACGACAGCCAGCAGCAGCGTGCCGACCCAACTGAGAATCTCCTGTCCCACTGTCTTTTTCTTCTTTTCCTTTTTCTTTTTTCCTTTTTGTTCCTTGTCGGCAGCGGGCGCGCTGTTTTCCTGGATACCGCTGTTCATGGAAGGGGACTTGCTTTCTTTTTCTTCCTGAGCGATGGGTTCGTCCTTCAGCTGGTCAGTCATGTTGCTCTCCTTGGGATTGATTTGTCATTCCGACCGTATCGCCGCCCTGGTGCGCGGCATGAAGTCCAAGCGTGATCTCCGGCGCTTCCGGCCCCTGGCGCACCACTTTCTTCCGGCGCCGCAGGAAGTCGACGCGGTCCATCATGACAACGCGGCCGCATCCTTCGCACCTGATCTTGATATCAGCGCCGATGCGCGTTACAGTCCACATCACCGAACCGCAGGGATGCTTCTTGCGCATCTCTACGACGTCATGCATCCTGACCTGTTCAGACACCGGCTTCACCTCACCGGGCCATTATAGTCCAAGACACTTGAATCAGCAAGCAACTCTGCCTGTCAGGCCAAACAAAAAGCTCCCCTTGTCGGGGAGCTCTTTTGGGATCCGGCGGCGACCTACTCTTCCGGGCCGTTACCAGCCAAGTACCCTCGGCGCTGA
>CAZVSG010000123.1:0-5252 GCA_964629345.1 uncultured Christensenella sp.
CGCCTGCCAGGTGCCAAAGCCGATGACGGGGATCTTCACCCCGTTGGTCAGGGTGTAGGTGTCTGTCAGTGATTTCATAAAAATCATCCTCCATCCGGCCGCGTCGCCTACAGGCGGCCTCAGGGGGATGATAACCCGATAAGAAGGTGTTTAGTCAGGGGCGGTGTCAGGACGCCGCCGTCCTGCGCACCAGCCGGGTCTTTATATGTCGCACTTCAGCCCTTGCCCGGCCTCCTGGGAGGCGAACAGCGCGTCGATCACCTTCATCACCCGCAGCGCCTGCTCCGGCTTGACGATCAGTTCCGCGCCGCTGTCCAGTACGTCCACGATGTTGCGGTAATACTCCGTCCAGTCGGCCTTCACCTCCGGCAGGGGCAGCTCTACCGTTGTGTTCTTCGGCCTGGGCGCCATGGTGCGCGTCGGCCCGGCCTCAGTGTACACGATGTCGTCCTCCCAGGTCATTTCGCCCTCGGGCCGGAGCTTGACGATCCTGCCCTTGCAGGACCAGTCCTCGATCATCATCGTGCCCCCGGTGCCGCTGACGTGCCAGCGGGGCTGGGGGATGAAGCAGTTGGTGGACATCTCCAGCATCACGGACGTGCCGGACTGGAAGCGCAGCAGCAGCTTGATGTTGTCGTCCACCTGGGAGCCGAAGACGGAGAACAGGTGGGCATTGACGGACACCACCTTTTCCGGGAAGAGCTGCATCGCCTGATCCAGCAGATGGACGCCCCAGTCCAGGGTCATGCCGCCGCCGTTTTGCCTGTAGCCGCGCCAGCCGTGCATCGCGCCGCGGCTGCCCTGCACGCGGGACTCGACAAAGTAGGGCCTGCCGATGAGGCCGTCATTGATGACCTTTTTGACGGTCAGGAAATCACGGTCCCAGCGGCGGTTCTGGTGGATGGAGAACAGGCGCCCGGCCTCCTTTGACGCCGCGATGACGTCCTCCAGCTCGCGGGCGTTGAGGGTGACCGGCTTTTCACAGATCACGTGCTTGCCCGCTTTCAGGCAGGCGATGGACAGGGAACGGTGGAAGTCATTGGGCGTGGCGACGGTGACCAGGTCGACGGACCTGTCCTCAAGCAGTTCCTGAAGGGACGAGTAGACCGTAAGCCCATTCTGTCTGGCCTTTTCCAGGGCCTCCTCCCGCACGTCAAAGGCGGACACGACCTCTATCTGGGGGATCTTCTCCCTGATGTTGCTGTGATGCCAGCCGGCCATCCCGCCGTACCCGATCAACGCCAGACGGTGTTTCATGCAGCATGTTCTCCTTATAGTGAGTTGACCGTCTCATCTTAACGGGGTTCACAGGCGGCGTCAACCAAGGAAAGAAGACATAGGGCGCGCCTTCCGGCTCCGCGTCCTCCCAGGCTGCCCCTCGGGGGAAGCGCTTGGCTTTCGGTCATCGGTAACGGTTTTGCCCCGCATGCCGGACAGGCGGGACATAAGAAAGAGACGGGCGCTCTTTTCATATGCAGAACGGCGCCCGTCACTGAAACTGTCCGGCCGGAAGGAAGATGCCGCGTTCAGGGCTTGGGGATATTCAGATCCAGCCCAGGATTGACGAGGGGCGGATCGGTCACCAGCAGGTCCGGGTCGATGCGCGTATCGATGCCCAGGTCGGGCAGGCCTGGCATGATCGTTGCAAAGGGTTCCGGCGACGGGGTGATGATCTCCCCCGGATCCAGGCCGTCTGTGATGTCCGGGTCAATCTGGATCTCCACGCCGGGTGTCACCAGCGGGATCTTCGGAAAAGCCGGCCACCAGTCGGGCGGGTCCAGGTCCGGCCAGTTGCCGTTGTCCGGGGGCGGGGTCTGCCCGGGATCCAGGCCTGCCGGGGTTCCGGGGTTGCTGAGGGCCTGGGAGGAGAACAGCAGCTTCTGGTCCTCCACGGAGGCAATGCCGTTGACGGGCAGCTTATGCACCCGCTCAAACATCCGCATGGCCGCCCGGGTGCCGCTGCCAAACTGCGGGGAGATGGTTTTGCCGTAGTACAGCAGCTGGGCCAGGCGAGCCTGGAGGAACATGACCTCATATCCCCTGTCTCCCTCACGAAGTTCCACATAGGGATATACTTCCGCTTCGCGCATCAGGGAGATCACCTGATGCCAGTATTGGAGCAGCTGCTCCGGGGTGAAGGACTGCGCTTCCTCTGTCAGCCCCCCTTGCAGGGGCAGAAGGATCAGGGCTGTCAGGAGCAGGAAAATCAGTATCCGTTTCACGGCATTCAACCTCCTCCGGATCGCAGGTGATCAGGTATGGTCTTGTTCGGGCAGGAAGGGGTCGATCAGGCGGTCGGCTGTGCCAATGGTCGTCATGAGGCCAATCATTTGAGGAAAGAGATCACTTCGTCATGCAGATTGTATCACCGGGACAAACAGGGTGCAATACGTGGCCTTTATGACGGTCCTGCTGTCATTGGGCGCGCCGGCTGCCGCCGCAAACCCCGTCTCTTCTCGGGGGGAACGGGGCAAACGTCATTGATTGCCGCGGAAAACGATGTACCAAACACACCGCACGAAAAACACACTTTCGCCACAGTCGGCGGCTATATTGATGTCACAGCAAAGAATTGCTGAACGAACAGAAGGAGAGACCCGAACATGAAAAAGAACTTGATCATCCTCGCGCTGGCGCTGCTGGTCGCGCTGCCCGTTTTCGGACTTGCCGCGGATGGTTCCACCCCCGCAGTGCCCGAAGAACAGGCGACTGAGACGCCCCTGACCACTCCCCTTGGCGGGCAATACGGCCGCCGCTGGAACCAGGCTGCCCCCAACACGACCGCCCCGCAGACAGGCTATGTCGACGCCGATAACAACGGCCTGTGCGACAACTGCGGCAACGCACTGGGCACAAACCCCGAAGCTCCCGGATTCATCGATGAGAACAAGGACGGCGTGTGCGACCACTTCGGCACTGATGAACAAGGACAGGGACAGGGCCGTATGCAGGGGATGATGGGCCGCATGCAAAACCGGCAGGGCCGCGGACAGGGCATGATGGGCCGGGGGATCCAGAGCAGCGCACAGGGCCAAAACTACGTCGACGGGAACAATGACGGCGTGTGCGACAATTTCAACCAGAATACCCAGCGTACCTTCGGCTGCGGCCGCAACCGCAGGTAGGATTTCCTGTCAGCCTGAAGGGGCACCCCGCATGAGGTGCCCTTTCCAATACTCCCACATCAACAGCAGCGCAGGGACTGCGCTGACCCGCTTCAGTTTTTACCAAAACAGGTCTATGATGATACAAAAGGAGCGTGATGATAGATGACTGTCAAGGCAAAGAAGAGCCGGCTCCGGATCCTGCGTGCGGCTGTTCAGTGGGCGATGTTCGCGCTGGTCGCGGCACTGGCGGTGATCAAGTTTCTCAAGGGAATCGGGGTGGCGATCCCGCTACCGGAGATCTCCCTGCACGCCGTGTGCCCCTTTGGCGGGGTGGTGACGGTGTACGAGTTTCTTGCCACCGGCGGTTTGGTGCCCAAACTGCACACCGCGGCGCTGATCCTCATGGCGCTAGGCCTGGTGGTCGCGTTCTTCTTCGGGCCCATTTTCTGCGGGTATTTCTGCCCCCTGGGCACCCTGCAGGAGTGGATCGGCAAGCTGGGGAAGAAGATGCTTGGCAAGAAGTACGGCAAGCTGATCCCGCCAAAGGTGGACAAGGCGCTTCGCTACCTGCGCTACGCTGTGCTGGCGATGGTCGTGTACCAGACGGCGGCCGCGGCGAAGCTGGTGTTTGTGGAGGTGGACCCCTATTACGCGCTGTTCAATTTCTTCACCGGCGAGGTTGCCTGGACGGCCATCCTGATCCTGGCCCTTACGATGGTCCTGTCGCTGTTCGTTCAGCGGCCCTGGTGCATGTACCTGTGCCCCTACGGCGCGCTGCTGGGCCTGTTCAACCTTGTCCGTGTGTTCCCCGTAAGGAGGCGGGAGGAGACCTGTATTTCCTGTAAGAAGTGCGACGCCGCCTGCCCGATGCAGATCAAGGTATCCGCCGGTAAAGCCGTCCGCGACCACCAGTGCATCAGCTGCCATGAGTGCCTGAGCGGCCTTGCCTGCCCGGTTGCGGACACCGTCGTCGTGGCGTCAGGGAACGGAGGGCCCAAAGCATGAGAATTAGACCGCAGACGGCCGTGATCGCTTCCATCCTGTTTGTTGTGGCGGGCATCATCGGAAGTGTTGCACTTGGCTGGTGGCAGACCGAATCAAACAAGATCCCCCCGATCCTCCAGACCCCCGCGACGACGGACGTGACCAGGCCCGGCGAGACAGGTGCTCCCGCCAGCGAGACCGTCACCTATGACCCGGCCGGCATCAAGGGCTCCTTCACCTTCGGCGAGGTCAGCCGCCTGTATGGCATCCCGCTGGAGGACCTGGCCGACGCCTTCGTCGTGGATAGGGCAGCCGCCGAGGCCTTCAAAGTGAAGGAACTCGAAACCATTTACATAGATAAGGACAGTGAAGTCGGCACCTCCTCCATGCGACTGTTCGTGGCCTGGTACAAGGGACTGCCGTATGTCATGAAGGAAGACAGCTTCCTGCCCGCGCCCGCCGCAGAGATCCTGCGGGGGAGAGCCAGCCTGACCCCGGAACAGGAGGAGTACCTGAACACGCATACGCTGGCAGCGGCGGAATAGGGTAAGGCTCTCTGCTCCCTCAACTCGGCATAGTCCCTTCCCTTTCTTCGTAAAGCTCAGTCGGGAAACGCCTTGCCTCATTGGGCGGACGTCTCGCTTAATCGTTCCACAATTCCACATAGTCATTTTCTTACCGTCGCTATCGCTTGGTCGGAAAATTCCTTGTGTCATTGGGCTGACGTGTCGCTTTTTCACCCACAGGGTGCGCTCCACTTTGCCCCACAGGGCGCGCTCGACTTGGCCCCCTGAACGGGTTCTCGTCCCTGATTGATACGTAAAGAAAAAAGCCTGTCCACGAGGGACCGGCTTTTTCTTTGGTGCGCCATCAGGGACTCGAACCCGGGACACCCTGATTAAGAGTCAGGTGCTCTACCAACTGAGCTAATGGCGCAGATAGGGGAAAGGGAGAATCGGTGAGGTCTGTCTTGGCGATTACCGTTCATCCCCGGTATCCCACCCCGGTGAAAAGCCTCAGCTTTTGCACCGGAGAGGAGGGATCACGGAGCGTAGTGCGCCGCCGGGCTTGCCCCGGCGGGAAACGCAGCGCAGTCGATCCTGACGATGGAGCGGGTGATGGGAATCGAACCCACGTGACCAGCTTGGAAGGCTGGAGCTC
>CAZVSG010000124.1:0-1507 GCA_964629345.1 uncultured Christensenella sp.
TGCAGGACCTGAACGCACAGCCCCTCGGCAAAGGCATCCGGTTTTGCCTTAGATGTGTCAAGATTTGGTTTTTTCTTTTTGAGGGCTGCCTTTGCGGCTTCAAGTATCTCCGCTGTCACGAAATCCGGCTGCCGGATCATCATCGTCCACACAAACTTGCTCTTGTCATGGATGGCCGCTCCTCCGCCCCTGAAATCACCGTCCATGCTCCAGAGGCCTTCAAGCGGCGCGACAACGTAGTCAAGGATGGACTTGCTGCTCATTTTGATGGCGTAGGAAAGCCCGTACAGCAGTTCGACCGCGGCGGCGTATTCCGCGCCCGTGTTCGGATCGCCTCTGCCGTTTACGGTGATGAACGTCATTTGCGGCACGTCGATCACAGACGGCGCGGTCTTGGGCAAATACAAATCCTTCTGCGCTTTCTTAAAGTCGGCCGTCATGGTCCCGCATCTCCTTCCCGATCAGCGACAGCGCGATCCGCAGCGCGCTGACCCGCCTGTCGTTCAGCGTCTTTTTGAGAGGGCTGCAGCCTTCCGCTCTCCTGCATCTTTTCAAATTTGCGCAGCGTCGAAGCAAGGGAGGTTTTTGCCTCCTCCAGTTCCTGCCATGTGTGCAAGCTCATATGCTTTCCCCGATTTTTGCTCTTGCTTTCACAGCCTGATTGCGCTGCGCCCTATATGGAACATGCCGGGCCCCGCTCAGTCCTCCCACTTCCGGGCCAGCTCGTCGATCTGCCGGGCCAGTTTCTCCTTCAGCTTGTTGCCAAGACCGCCGCCGGCCTCCACCACCCGGGTCAGGCGCGCCAGTGCCGCGCTCAGCGCGGTCATGGACTTCTCGGCCTTGCGGGCCTTGTCTTTCTTTTTCTCAGCCGGGGCGCGCGGCCCGGATTCTGTCTGTTTGTCCGGAATGAGGCCCCAGGCATCCCCGGAGTAGGGGACAAAGGTATTATGCCCGCGCTGTTTGAGCAATTCTTCAAAGGCGAGGGCGGAGGCCTCCTCCCCGTGGGTCACGAACACGCGCCGGGGCCGCGGAGCAAAGCTCCCGATCCACTTGAGCAGGCCGTCCTGGTCAGCATGGCCGGAAATGGCCTTGAGCATGCGGATCTCGGCGGAAACAGTGATGGTCTCGTTGAAAAGCCTGACGGTCTTCGCGCCGTCGTACAGCTGCCGGCCAAGGGTGCCCACGCTCTGGTAGCCGACAAAGAGCACGGTGGATTCCGCCCGCCACAGGTTGTGCTTGAGGTGGTGGCGGATCCGGCCGGCCTCGGCCATCCCGGAGGCGGAGATGATGACGCAGGGGCGCTTCTCAAAGTTGATCGCCTTGCTCTCCTCCGCTGTCACGCAGATCTTCAGGTCCGCGAAGCTGATGGGGTTGCGGCCTTCCCGGAGCAGCGCCTGCATGTCCTCGTCAAAAACGGACTGATCGCAGTCCAGAAACACCCTCGTGGCGGCAATGGCCAGCGGGCTGTCCATGTACACCGGGAAGCCCTCGTGTCCGCGCACAAGAC
>CAZVSG010000124.1:1613-5239 GCA_964629345.1 uncultured Christensenella sp.
CGCGTCGGTCAGGTCCGCGCTGTAGTCGGGCCGGGGGCCGTGAAGCCGGTCGCCGTAGGTGGACTCCATCACGACGAAGTCGGCGCGGCTCAAATACTGCGGGTCCCTGATGATGGGCTGGTCCAGGTTCCCGATGTCCCCGGAGAACACCAGGGTCCGGGTCTCCCCGTTCTCGAAAAGCGTCAGGGTCGCGGACGCAGAGCCCAGCAGGTGCCCGGCGTCGGTAAAGGACAGGGCGCAGCCGGGAAGGATGTCCCGGCTCTCCCCATAAGGCAGGGGACGGAAGAGCCTGAGGGTATTTTCCGCGTCCTCCTGCGTGTAGATCGGCTCAAGCAGCGCTTCGCCCGCGCGGCTGGCCTTGCGGTTGTGCCATTCCGCCTCGCTCTCCTGGATGTGGGCGGAGTCGCGCAGCATGATGTCGCACAGCTGCTTTGTCGCCGGCGTGGCGTGGATCTCCCCCCGGAAACCGTCCCTGTACAGCTTTGGCAGCATGCCGGAGTGGTCGATGTGCGCGTGGGTGAGCACCACGGCGTCCACCTCTGACGCCGTGACCGGCAGCTGCTGGTTCTCATAGGTGTCCTGTCCCTGCTCCATGCCGCAGTCCACCAGGACGTGCCGGCCGCCGACCGTGACCATAAAAGCGCTTCCGGTGACTTCGCGCGCCGCGCCCAGAAACAGGATGTCCATCGTCTCTCCTCCGTTCATGACAGCGCCTGCGGCGCCGCTTCCCTGGTTTCCCGGTCCTCCCGGCTGGCGTACAGGCTGTACAGGCTGTGATACAGCCCCTTGCGTTTCATCAGTTCCTCATGGCTTCCGTGCTCCTCCAGACCCCTGTCGGTGAGCACCCAGATCACGTCGGCATTCCGGATGGTGGACAGCCGGTGCGCGATGGTGAGCGTGGTGCGCCCCTGGGTGAGTTCCTCAAGGGACCGCTGCACCAGCATCTCCGATTCGTTGTCCAGCGCGCTGGTCGCCTCGTCCAGCAGCAGGATCGGCGGATCCTTCAGAAAGACCCGGGCGATGGACAGCCGCTGTTTCTGGCCGCCGGAGAGCTTGACCCCGCGCTCTCCCACGTAGGTGTCATAGCCTTCAGGCAGCGCGCTGATAAAATCATGCGCTCCCGCGCGCCTGGCGGCCTGCTCCACTTCCTCCCTTGACGCGCCGGGCTTGCCGTAGACGATGTTCTCAAACACGGTGCCGGAGAAGAGATACACGTCCTGCTGCACCATGCCGATGCTGCCCCGCAGCGACCTCAGGGTGAGGTCCCTGACGTCCTTTCCGTCGATGAGCACTCTGCCCTCCGTCACGTCATAAAACCGCGGGATCAGGTTGCACAGGGTCGTCTTGCCCGATCCGCTGGGACCGACCAGGGCCACGCTCTGGCCCCGGGGCACGGACAGGTTGATATGGTTCAGTACTTTTACGCCGTTTTCCTCGTAGCGGAAGCTGACATCGTCCAGCGTGATGTCGCCCTTGATGCCGTGAAGCGCGATGGCGCCCGGCCGGTCGGAGATCTCCAGCGGCGCGTCCATGATCTCAAAGAAGCGGCCGATCCCGGTCAGGCCGCGCTGGTATTGCTCGGCAAAGTCTACCAGGTGGGTGACGGTGTTCAGCAGGAGGCTGACGTAGAGCAGGTAGGAGGCGAACTCGCCCGCGGACAGCTCGCCGCGGGAGAGGAAGTATGCGCCTGCCACGATGACCAGCAGGTTCATCAGGCCATTGAGCAGCCTTGTGGCGGAGTGGAAGCCGGCCATCACGTTGTACTGTTTCGTCTTCAGCCTCAGGAAAGTCTGGTTGCCCTCCTCAAACTTCCGGCTTTCCAGCTCCTCGTTGGCAAAGGACTGCACCACGCGCATGCCCAGCAGGCTGTCCTCCGCCCGGGCGTTGATCTCGCCCAGCTGATGGCGGCAGGCCTTGAAGGTGTCCCGTATCCGGCGGTTGAAGAGGAAGACGGAGAGGAGCAGCAGCGGCAGCGCCAGGAAGATGATGAGGGCAAGGCTGAGGTTCATCCAGGCGAGCACGGCGAAGGAAACCGCGAGGTTGATCAGGCCGATGAGAAATTCCTCCGGGCAGTGGTGGGCAAACTCTGTGACGTCATTCAGGTCGCCGGTGATGCGCGCCATGATCTGGCCGATCTTGGTCCCGCTGTAATAGGAAAAGGACAGCTGCGACAGGTGGCTGAACAGGTCGCCGCGCATGTCGCGCTCCATCATGGCGCCTATGATGTGCCCGCGGAACTGCATATAGTAGCGGCTCCCTGCCTCCAGGAGCAGCAGCGTCAGATAGGTGAGGCCCAGGCGGAGCACAACGGCGGCGGTGATGCCCTCAAGGCCGCCGACCGCCAGGTCCGTGATCTCCCGGATGATCAGGGGAAATACCAGCGCGCAGGCGGTGGACAGGGCGGCGCAGGTCAGGCTGGCTGCCAGGGTGCGCAGATAAGGCTTGTAATAGGGGATGAACCTTCTGACCAGCCCGGATGATCGGGGAGAGGAAGCCATGGATGTTCCTTCTTTCACGGTTCAGGGTTCCGCAAGGGAAAACCCGCCCGGATCAGGCGGGAGGACCGGTGTGATGAGGAAGGCCGCGTCCGGGGTCAGCAGGGCGTAGACCACCTCATCCCCACGCTTCGCCATGAGCAGCTCATACCCCATCAGGGCTTTGTCAGACGCCAAAAACACCAGGTCACCCCGCAGGATGCCGGGGGCGGCGGAGGCGGGCCTGATGCCCGTGACCCTTGCCGATGCGCCCTCCAGGGAGACCAGCCGGGTGGTATAGCCGTGATAGTTGCCGCCGTTCACTGACCCGCCTGTCAGGCCCTCCGGGACCGGCAGCGCGGCGCCGAAGGCCCGGGCGAGGTCCCGCGCGTCCGCGCTTTGGAAAGGCTCCGCCCTCTCCAGCGGCCCCTCAGCCTCCTGGACAAGGAACTCATCGGAGCGTTTGCTCTCCTCATCCTCCATCATCAAAGCGAAAACGTAGAAGGCGGCCATGAGAATGAAGGACAGGAGGATGGCCAGGAGCCTGCGGATCAATCCATTTCTCCTTCCGGCGCCCTGAACGCTTACCTCAGCTGGGCGCGGACTTCGGCGCCCAGCAGGGTGTCCAGCTCCCGGCTCTCCCCGTGCGCGTGCTCATAAAACGCCTTGTAGAACGCCTTGGCCAGGACGACGGCTTCCTCCCCGTTCAGCCAGGACGAGGAGAGGGCGTTCATGATGATGTCCCTGGCCGGCACGGCCAGATAGCGGTGCAGGGACCCCTTGAAGGAGAACCCGAAGACGCGCGGCACGTGGGAGTTGTCGCTGACGACAAAAATGCGCATGTATTCCCGCGACAGCTCCTCCAGGTATCCGCGGAGGAAGGCCTCCCTGTCCCCTGCCAAGGCAAGGCAGCGGGCCAGCCGGGGATCGTCAAACAGCTCGCGCGCCATCCTGCGGGCTTCCTCCGGAGTGTGCTTGTCCGGATGCTCGAAGGCGTGCAGCAGGTAACACTTGATGACGGAGAGGTCAAACCGCTTCGGGTCCCTCTCATGAAGCCGGCCCAGCATCAGCAGCCTGCGCTGGATGTCCGGATCATTGGGCGCCAGCTCCTCCGCGCGGATCAGGCACCGGTGGATCATCTTCGGATCCTCC
>CAZVSG010000125.1:0-1609 GCA_964629345.1 uncultured Christensenella sp.
CCTCGACCGCGCGCTTTCTGCGGATCCCGGCCGTATCAATGACGTTATAATGGGTACCGTCCGGATGAATGTATAGAGTGTCCACCGCGTCACGGGTCGTGCCCGGTATGTCGCTGACCATCACCCGCTCCTCACCAAGAAGACGGTTTGTGAGGCTGCTTTTGCCGACGTTCGGCCGTCCGACGACCGCGAGGTTGATGACCTTGTTCTCCTCAAGACCTGAAGCTTCCTGTTCAGACGGCAGTCTTCTGACGATTTCATCCAGCAGATCCCCAAGGCCCAGGAGGTTCGCGCTGGAGATCCCGATGGGATCTCCCAGTCCCAAAGCATACGCCTCAAAGACAGCGTCCGAAAGCCCGCTGAAGTCGAGCTTGTTGACGACCAGCAGGACCGGTTTCTTTGACCGTCTCAATAAGTCCGCGACCTCCTCATCCTGACGGGTCAATCCGGTGCGCGCATCGGTGAACAGCAGGATCAGGTCGGCGGTCTCGATCGCGATCTCCGCCTGCCTGCGCATCTGGGTGAAGAGGACATCCTCGCTTTTGGTGTCGATGCCGCCTGTGTCGATCAGCGTGAACTGACGGCCGTTCCAGATGGTATCCGCATAGATGCGGTCGCGTGTGACACCGGGGATGTCCTCGACTATGGAAATACGCTGACCCGCGATGACGTTGAAAAAAGTCGATTTCCCGACGTTTGGCCGCCCGATGATGGCGATTAGCGGTTTACTCAAGATCTTGTCTCCGATATCATTCATTAGCGGAAGTCCGGCCGGTCAGCGCCCGGTAGAAATCGCCGCCGTGATTGCGCACCACGCGCACAGGCAGCCCCAGCGCGTTTTGGACATCTTCCGGGCTCAGGTCATCCAGAAAGAGCGTTTTCTCACTGTTGAGCATGTTGTCCACGATGAAGACCTCGTCGGCCCTGACGCCGGACAATTGCTTGATCAGGTCGCCCGCGGTGATCAACCCGCTGACGGTCACGGTCTCACCAAAAAAGTCGTTGCGGATGGGAACGATGAGGGCGTTGATCCAATCAGGCGCGTATTGCCTGACCCACTCCTGAAGGAAAGGCGCAGCCGCATTGCCGCAGGGGAGAAGGACGGTCCTTTTCATACCCGGAACACGCGGCATGTCCTTGTCCTTGATGGCTTCCATGATCTCGTTCTCAAACTGCCGAAGCATGCCAACGCCGTTTTCGATCTGCGCGAAATGCTCATAATACGCGGCGTCCGGCACGGGAAGACCTGCGATGCTGAAGAACTCGTCCGCCGGGAAGATGAATCTGGTGCCTGCCTTATTGATCGCCTCCGTCTGGAAAGCCTCACAGATGCCGATCACGCCGGCAGCGTCCTCCTTGCCGTAAGGACGAAGGGACGGCAGCCCCTCCCGATGACGGGTGAGCCCGACCGGGACTGCCGCGACGGATAAGGCCGCAGGGCTCAGGGCCAGCAGATCGGTCAGGGACTGCTTCAGCACTTCACCGTCATTCAGCCCCGGGCAGAGGACCAGCTGCAGATGATAGGACAGCCCGGCCTGTTTGAGCCGAATCAACCGATCCATCAGCAGGGCGCCATGCTTGTTGCCCATCATCTGCGCGCGGAGCTGCA
>CAZVSG010000125.1:1619-5127 GCA_964629345.1 uncultured Christensenella sp.
GTGGCATGAACGGAAATGTACAAAGGGCTTGCCTTCCGCCTGATGATGCGCGCAAACTCCGCCTCGCCGACGTTTGTGAGGGAAATGTAGTTCCCCATCAGCAGAGAGAGGCGCCAGTCATCATCTTTGACGTACAAAGACTTCCGCATGCCGTCAGGCATCTGGTTGACAAAACAGAAAACGCAGTTGTTGCCGCATGTCCTTGGATTGCCGATGATCGAATCGTCAAACTGGAGGCCCAGCGGGGCATTCTCGGCTTTCAGGATCGATACATCGCGCTCTGTGCCGTCGGGTCTCTGAAGTGTCAGCCTGATGCGCCTGCGCGGGCTGAGTGCCTGGTAATCGATCTCATCAAGGACAGGTTCGCCATTCATCGCCAGCAGGACATCGCCTGGCATGATGCCGCGCCGCTGTGCCAGGCTGCCTGACGCAACGGCTGAAATTCTTCGCATCCGGGACCTCCTTTGACGGAATCATTATGGGATATGGGTCAAGCTGTGTCAAGTTTCGCGTTGACGGGCAAGGTTTTTCATGGTATATTCCTGTTTGGCGCCGCCAGGTGATGGAGAGTTGGCTGAGTGGTCTAAGGCGCACGACTGGAAATCGTGTTCGGGCTTATACCCCGACCAGGGTTCAAATCCCTGACTCTCCGCCAAAATCGGCGACACCGTATCGGATTCCCGCCTGACCGGCGGGTATTTCCTTTTCTGCACATGCTTCAGGCTTCTGCATGCGCTTAAAGCCTCCTCGGCAACGCTTGATCGCCTATTGATTTTCTCAAACAGATCCGTCCGTTTTCTTCCCTTTTTCAGCCTGATGGCATATACTGTTGGCATAAAAAGTATGGAGGCGTCAGGGATGAAGATTTTGATCGTCAACGCGGGTTCGTCATCACTTAAGTATCAGCTGTTTGATATGGAAAAGGAAACAACGATGGCAAAGGGCCTGGTTGAACGGATCGGCATACCCGGCAGCCGTCTGAAGCAGTCTGTCGATGACAGGAAATACAGCCATGAAATGCCGATGAAGGACCACGTCGAAGCCTGCGAGCAGATGATGAAAGCCCTGTGCGACCCAGAGCATGGCGTGCTGAAAAGCATGGAGGAAATTGGCGCGATCGGCCACCGGGTCGTGCATGGGGGAGAGCGCTTCACAGCCTCCATGCTCATCGACACGGAATGCATCAAGGCGATCGAGGAGAACAGCTCCTTCGCGCCGCTGCACAACCCGGCGAACCTGATGGGCATCAAGGCCTGCATGAAGGTCATGCCCAGGATCCCGATGGTGGGAGTGTTTGACACGGCTTTCCATCAGACAATGCCGCCGAGAGCCTATCTGTATGGCCTGCCGTATGAGTATTACACCCGTCTGAAAGTACGGCGTTACGGCTTTCACGGCACCAGCCACCGATACGTAAGCCAACGCGCCGCTGATTTCCTGGGCAGGGATATCGGGGAAATGAAAATCATCACCTGCCACCTGGGCAACGGCTCCTCAATGTGCGCGGTAGATCACGGCAAGAGCGTGGATACCAGCATGGGCATGACCCCGCTTGAAGGTGTCCTGATGGGTACCCGCAGCGGCAGCGTCGATCCGGCAAGCCTTCAGTTCATCATGAACCATGAAGGACTGGACATCAACCAGATGATGGACATCCTGAACAAGAAGAGCGGCCTTCTGGGGGTCAGCGGACTGAGCAGTGACATGCGCGATATTGAGGAAGCGGCTGCAAAGGGGAATGAAAAGGCAGCCATTTCCCTTGAGATACTGTCCTATGGGATCCGGAAGTACATCGGCGCGTACGCCGCGGCGATGGGCGGCGTGGACGCCATTGTCTTTACAGCGGGCATCGGGGAGAACTCCCCGGAACTGCGCAAAAGCGTGCTTCACGGCATGGAATATATGGGCATTCACCTTGATCATGAGAAGAACAATGTGCGCGGCAGGGAACAGGATGTATCAGCCGATGACAGCAAGGTAAGGATCCTGGTCATTCCGACCAATGAGGAATTGGTCATCGCCAGGGATACGCTGAAGCTTGTGGGCAGCAAAACCGCATGATGCCGCTCAGGGCAGTTGAGCTGTACAGCGACGGATCCTGTTCCGGAAATCCCGGGCCCGGGGGATGGGCAGCCATCCTGAAGTTTGGAAACCATGTCAAAGAACTCAGCGGCAGCATGCCGCACACAACAAACAACCGGATGGAGCTTTTTGCCGTCATCAGCGGCCTGGGCGCTTTAAAGGAGGGCTGCCAGGTCAACGTCTATTCTGATTCCTCCTACGTGGTTGATGCCTTCAACAAGAAATGGGTGGAGAACTGGGAGAGAAACGGATGGAAGACCTCGGACAAGAAGCCGGTCGAGAATCAGGACCTGTGGCGCCTGCTTCTGCTGACAATGCGCAGACATCAGGTTAGCTACTTCAAGGTACCCGGTCATGCCGACCATCCGGAGAACAACCGTTGTGACGAACTTGCGAGAATGGAAACGCAGAAGCTGATCAGTTCGCTCAGCAATGAATAGCATGTGGACAGGGGAAATAGGGACGCCCGATCAGGGGCTGGGGGACCATTCAATGTTTCACTGGCAAGGGATCCTTGCCGTTATAACGATATAATCGATGCCGGATGAGTTTGCAATCTATTCGCGAAAGGCTTCTTTAACGAATAGTCAATGTGTTTCTGACCGGTCCTGTCTTGCAGGCTTCATATGGTTCAATACGGCCATGCTGCAGGTTTTCCCTTGGTTCTGTGCCGGCCTGATCCTCCCTGCAAGAATCTATCGTTCCCATCTTGAGCTCTGCACATCGTTCCTCGGCGCTGGCTGACGCATCACCTGATCCATTGACGCTTTCAAGAGCCCCCAGGTGAAGCTTCTTCCAGATATATCCATCCTTAAGGTGACCTCTTGCAGGGATACGTTCGTGAAAGGCCTCCTTCCTTCCGGCCGGTCAGTGCCTTGGCATTCCTTCCGTTTCAGCAGCTGACACTGTCCCTTACCATTGAATGTTCCATTCCATTCAGCTTCCTGGATCAGTGAGCCATTTCTCATGCCGTCCACTGTTTCATCGAATTGATTTAACGAATAGATGGTACGTTGCGAATCTCCGGGACATGATTATGAGGATTCAGCCATTATCGATAAGTTCTGACAGGGTCAATGACAGGTTGGTTGACGTCAGACCAGGCTAACGCCCCAAATATCTCTGATTCAGCGGGAGAAACCAAGCCTTCCCCCATTCCATATACCGGCAGAGAGACTCTGGCTGACCGGCAAAGCATTCTGTCTTCATCCTGATCGCACCAAGGGCATGCCTGACTGCCATCGAAAGAACATGCGTAAACCCTGACGATCTGGCTGACGGAACAGAAAGACGCGGGCAACCGGTCAGTGAGACCGGAACAAAAAGCGGGAAAGCAGATGCTGCCTTCCCGCTATGTTCAGATGCGTTCGTTCAGTCTTCGATGACCCTGGCGACAGCGCCGGAGCCGACCGTGTGCCCGCCCTCG
>CAZVSG010000126.1:0-1896 GCA_964629345.1 uncultured Christensenella sp.
CTTGCTGGATTCCAGGCTCAACGAGATGCAGGCCGCGCTCTCCCGCACCAAGCCGGGCGCGTTCAGCGACAGGGTCTTTGCCCTTGACCGCCGCGTCTACCATCCCGTCTATCAGAACGATTCCTACCCGGATGAGGAGGAGCAGGTGCCTTTTGAGCCCGGCAGCGGAGAGGAAGATCTGCCCTCAGCGCGCGTCAAGCCTGACGACGATGAACGCGCATACAACCGTTTTCTGTAAACCTTCCCTAAACTGCTTGACGGATCAATCATTAATTGTTACAATATTTTTACAAACTCTCCTCGCAGTCAGAGAACGGAGGTTGAACGAATGAAAAAACTGATTTTTGTCAGCCTGCTGGCCTTGGTATGCCTGCTGGCCATCGGCTGTCAGCCGCAAAGCGGATCGCCCGCTGTCAGTCCCACCAATCCCATCCTGACCCAGCAGTCGCCGCTTGACGTGCCGACAAACACACCAGTGATCGAAGGGCTGCCGGAGGGATATGACCCTTCCTCTGAGGAAGACAGCGACATTGTGCTGCCCGACTCCGATTTTTCGGATTCCGGCATCGCCGTGTTCGCCGGCGCGACCCCCATTCCGCTGGATCCGGTCGACATGCCCACCCCCACGCCCCGCCAGCCGCTGGCCTTCACCTACTCCACCTACACCGCCGTGAAGCTCGGCCTGACCTTTGAATGCGTCGCCGGCTATACTGTTGATGACTCGCAGTCGGACATCTATATCCTCAGCGAACCGGCTGAGCAGCAGAAGGATCACTACTCCGTTCAGTTCACCGTCGCGCTGAGCCCCACTACGGCAAGCTATGCCATCGGCAACGTCCGCACAGACGTGCGCGCCTTCGCGAACGACCTGGGCAAAACGAACTACAAGGAATGGCGGATCTCCGAAACGGCCGAGCGCAATCTGATGGGCAAGCCGGGCTATTACGTCACCTACCGCGGCGTGATGCATGACGATACCATCGTCAGGGGCCGCGTGCATATGGCGCTGCTGGACAACAACCGCCTGCTGACGATCCATTATACCGGCCCGGGCGAATACAACAGCGACTATACCAACGTGTTCTACCGCATCAGGGAGACGATCAAGGCCATCTGACAAATCACACTGTAAAACACACACCGCCGACTCCACATGGCCGGCGGTGTTTCTTATATCGGGCTACTCCGCGGGTTCAGCAGGTGCGTCAGGCTTTGGGATCACCGGCAGGTCCTCAAGGCTATGCAAACCAAAATGGGAGAGGAAGCGCTCTGTCGTGCAGTAGAGGATCGGCCGCCCCAGGGTCTCCTTCCGGCCGGACTCGCAGATCAGGTCCTTCTGCATGAGTGACTGGATCGAGTAATCGCACTTGACCCCCCGTACCGCCTCGATCTCCTGCCTTGTGACCGGCTGCCGGTAGGCGACGATGACCAGCGTTTCCAGCGCGGATTGGGACAGGGTCATGTGCTGGGTCGGCTGCAGCACCCGCTCCACTTCCTGCGCGTGATCGGCCTTGCTGGCGATCTGCACCTGGTTCGCGAAACGCTTGAGGTGAAGGCCTCGCCCTTCCTGGGCGTATTCCGTTTCAAGCAGGTTCAGCGCCTGCTCGATCTGGATCTGTGTGACGCCAAGCGCAGCGGCCAGCGAGTCGACGGATACGGACTCCCCGCAGACAAAAAGGATTCGATGACCCCTTTCAATCGCTGCGGCGTCATGCTTCGCTCACTCCCCTGCTCCCCCTGGAAAGGATGATGTCATCGCCGTTTTCCTCCTGCCTTGCGCTCAGCCGCCCCTGCTTGAGCAGCTCCAGAAGCGCCAGGAACAGGGTGACCACCTCGCTGCGCGTCGGCGCACAGCTCAGCAGACCGGTGAATCGCTGGCTGCCCCTCCGCAGCTTT
>CAZVSG010000126.1:1914-5051 GCA_964629345.1 uncultured Christensenella sp.
AGCCATGCATCCGGGCACCGTATGCTCATCCAGCAGGATGAGCGCCTGCTGCACGGCCTCTTCCCCCGCCTTCCTTTCCTGCCTTGCGCTCAGGCGGGCAAACGCGAGGATCAGGTTCTCCAGCGTCAGCCCTTCCAGCTCATAGGTCACAGGCTTCAACGGGAATTCCTCAGGCAGTTTGGTGAACATAAGGGACGCGGCCTGTTCAAGCCCCTGCATCCGCGCCGCGATCTGCTGATAATATGCGTACTCCTCCAGCTGGCGGATCAGCTGCTCCTCGGGATCCCCTTCCTCAGGCGCAGCCTGAGCGGGCAGCATGGATCGGCTTTTGATCAACAGCAGGGTGGCGGCCATCTGGATGAACCCGCTGGCTTCCTCCAGGTCCATGATGCCGGACTGTTCGACGATGCGGATATACTGGTCGGTCACCTCCGACACAAAGATATCCCTGATGTCGATCTTCGCATTCCCGATCAGGTGCAGCAGCAGATCAAGCGGACCCCTGAAGGATTTCAGTTCAAAAACCAGCTCCATGCTAAACCGGGAAGACCGACAGCAGAAGGGGAAGGATCGCGCCCTGCACCGCGTAGATCGCTCCGCTCACCCATCTGCCGATAAAATTGGTTGAGAATAGGAGCACCATCAGACCGATCTGCGCGAAGCGGAAAACCTTTCCGCTGATGTTCAGCCTGCCTTTGAACAGGATATCATTGACCACGTGAAACCCGTCCAGCGGCGGGATGGGCAGCAGGTTGAACAGGCCCATACCGATATTGACCATGGCCAGCTGGAAGAAGAAACGCTGAAAGTGGATCAGCCAGGGTGACTTCAGAAGAACAGCCAATGCCTGGTCATTTTCCGGGAAGAGCTGCATGGTGAAGCCGTTCTGCTGAAAATCCAGGAAGAACGAAGCGCCGTAATAGGACAGCGCTTCCGGCTTGTACAGGGCGCGGCTTAATAAAATGGATACCAGCGTCGCAAGAATAAACAGGACAAGATTTGTACCCACCCCCGCCAGGGATACGACCAGGTCGTCGCGGCGGGTGTTCCTGAAGCGTGCCGGATTCACGGGGACAGGCTTCGCCCAGCCGATCCCCAGCAGAAACATGCTGATGGTTCCGACCGGGTCAAGGTGCCTCAGCGGATTCACGGAAAGGCGGCCCATGTCGCGCGCGGTGGTGTCGCCGCACCTGAGCGCGGCATAACCGTGCGCCAGCTCATGCAGGCTCAGCGCCAACAGAACCGCCGGCGCCCGGTACAGCATGAACCGAAGGAAGCCCCATGGATCCTGCTGCAGCCAGTTCAGCAAATCAGTTCGCCCCTTCCTTCACCTTTGCCAGCGCTTCCTCCGCCATTTTTCGGCTGACATGGTTCAGCGGAGAGAAACTGCCTGCAAGCGCGGTCTCCAGCTTTTCTCCGGCCTCTTCATACTTGCCTTCCTGCAGGTCATAGGACGCGAGGAAATACAGCGTATCGATCTGCTGCGGTTTGATCTCATGCGCTTTTTCAAAGTAAGGCCTGGCATTGTCGCGGTCATTGAGCAGGCGGTAATAGGTCTGGCCCAGGTTGTCCAGCGCGATGGGATCCTCGTCATCATACTCCAGCGCTTCCTGGTTGTACTTCAGCGCCTTCTCAGCGTCCCCCGCCTCGATGTACAGAAAGCCGAGCGACTGGTAGGTCAGGCTGCAGGGAGACTGGCGGTGGGACGACTCCAGCGTGCTGATGGCCTTTTCAAGGTCCCCCATCTTCCAGACCGCGACGGCATAATTCATCAGCAGCTGCTGCCGCCGCTCCGTCGTCATGTCCGGCGCTTTCTGCGCCTTGACCATGATCTCCCTGACTTTGGGGAACACGCTCTCATCGCCTGAGCGCATCAGCAGTACGCTGTAGGGCAGCATGTAGGCGGCCAGAACGACGCCGTCGCGGTAGAGCGCCTCATACATTGAAAGGGCTTCTTCCTTCTGGCCCTTCTGATGCTTCAGCATCGCGCTTCTCACCCTGAGTTTGTCTTTGATGTTCATCCTGCTGTCTGCTTACCTTTCTCATCAGCCTTTGGCTTCTATGTTCCAGATTGCTGAAGTCTTCCTGTGCCGCATCGGAAAAACCGATGCGTTCGGAACAATATATCATGCCCAGCCTTGCGATTTCAAGCGCGCGCTCCGGCCGGCGGAAGCGATGCTCATAGATCTTCGAAAGCTCGATATAGACGCGCCCCGACGCGTTCCTCCCGGACTTGAGCGCTTCATATTCCTTTACCGCCTCCGCGTCCATGCGGTTCTTCCGGTACATATCGGCCAGCCGCAGACGTGCCATGTCGCGCACGCTGCCCTCGCTGCAGGCCTGGTAGCATTCCTGCGCCCTTTCATGTTTTTTCTGATGCTCAAAGGCCTTGCCCATGCTGAACAGATCCTGCTGATGCGCTGTTTCCAGCGGATTTTCATGCAGATGGACCATGTGAAAAAACAGCCTGGCGAGGGACAGGATGTCCTGGCGATTGTGGTCCAGCACCTGTTCGAGCAAGCCCTCGTCCCTGCTCGTCAGGTAATCAAAGTAGCGTTTCGGGACTTCCGAGCCCGGCAGGTCGTCCTCCCGGAACTCACCGAAGACCGCTTCCTCCATCCGTGTCAGGCTGCAGCGTCCGAGACGAAGCTTGAACACCCTGCGCGCGGCATGCAGCAGGTCGATATGGTCCAGGGAGGTCAGCCGATCCTCCATTCTGTTCACGGCGATGCGCCCCTGCAGCAGCGGCAGGTCAAAAGAAGCGCCGTTGTAGGTCACCAGACAGGTGGCTTTCCCGACCTTCTCGAGGACGCCCCTCAGGAGCATCGCTTCCTGATGATAGTCCCGCATCAGGATCTGGATGATGACGATGCCGTCCTCCTGGATCCAGCCAAGCCCGACGAGGAAGGCCAGCGTGCCTGCCCCGCCGGACAGCCCCGTCGTCTCCGTATCCAGGAACAGGAAGTCCCCTGGCTGATGCTCCGCCCCGACCTTTCCGCCGGACAGAAAGGACAGCGCCTGGGCGCCTGGCTGAAGCGGCCCTGACCCGTCAAGCGGCATATGCGCTGTCCGCGTGATGCACTCCCCTTCGCATTCACGCGCAAGGGACTTTGCTTTGATGGGCTGCGCGCTTTTCA
>CAZVSG010000127.1:0-5047 GCA_964629345.1 uncultured Christensenella sp.
CCAGCTTGAGCATCATCAGGTTGGTCATGCCGGCCAGGGGAGCAAGGTCTGTGATGTAGTTGTCCGAAAGTTCCAGCCGGTACATTTTCGTCATTCCGGCCAGCGGGCTGATGTCCTCAATCCCGCACGAGCCGGCGTACAGGTGGTCGATGCTGTTCAATCCGGCCAGGGGAGCGATGTCATTGATCGGAAGGCCCCCGATATGCAGCGATCGCAGCGATGTGAGGCCGGACAGGGGGCTGATGTCCCGGATGCTGTTTCCCCAAAGCGTAAGATCTTCCAGATTGCCAAGACCGGCGAGCACGCTGATGTCCCTGACGCCGTTGCCCCCCAGGTTGAGCTTCCTGAGCTCCGAAAGCCCTGCCAGCGGGGTCAAGTCGCTGATGTTATTGAAGCCCGCGTCCAGCTCCCGCAGGTTGATGAAATACTGCAGCCCCCGGATGTCCTTCACGGTCACGTCGTCGGGGATCTGCGGCTGCCATTCGTTTTGAATGTCAAGCCGGGTGATTTTCGCCGCGTCCCCCGCGGTGATGTCGCCTTCGGGTTTGCCGAGCGCTTCCCGCACCTTCTTTTCCAGAGCGGGATCGGGGAATGTGACGGTCTTATCCGGGTCCTCAGGCACGGCCAGATCGAAAATCTCAAAGCTGCGCCCCGTCAGATGGGGATATAAGTCCTTAAGCGGAGAATAATCTTCCACGGGGCAGCCCGCCAGGTAAAGCTCTCTCAGCGGCAGGTCCGCGAGCGGCGTGACGTCCGAAACCAGGTTCCAGCTCAGGTCCACCACCTCAAGGGTCGGCACCTGCGAAAGCAGGCTGATGTCCATAAGCTCCCCGCCGAGGGACACGAAATCCCTCAGCTTGTGCAGCGCGGGCAGACCGGCGGGAAGGTTACGCAGGCCGTCGATGCGAAGCGATTCCAGCTCGGGCATATTGTCGATAAAATCGACGTCCTGCATGTTGCCGTTGATGCCAAGCCACACCATCCGGGTCATCCCCGCGATGGGCTCAAGGTCCAAGGGCGGGCCGCCCAGCATCCACAGCGCCTTGAGTTTTTCAAGCCCCGCCAGCGCGGAGATGTCGGCGACGGCGCTGTTGTTGAGCGACAGGGTTTCGAGATTGACAAAGTATTTCAATGCCGATACGTCGCGGATCCGGCTTTCCCCGGGCGCGTTCTGGTCCGCATCGGCGTTCAGGTCCTTCAGCAACGCCGCGTCGCCCGCCGTCACGTCGCGGTCATGGATGTTCAGCGCGTCCCGCACCCTCTGCTCGAGGACGGGGTCATTGAACCGGATGACCTCGGACCTGTCAAACGGCGTGGTCATCACGTCGAAATCGCACTCTTTCAGCCCCGGGTAGATCCCCTCCAGCGCCGAATAGTCGTCCGTTGCGTTTACACGGACATACAGGTACTGCAGGTTCGTAAGCTGCGCGATCGGGGTGAAATCGGCGATCCGGTTGTCGTTGAGCGACAGACGGTTCAGGGTTCCGATCGGGGTCAGCGCGGAGATGTCGGTGAGGCCGTTGCCCCAGACAGCCAGTTCTTCCAGCGGAAGCTTGCTCAGCGGGCTCAGGTCGGTGACGCGGTTGCCGCCCAGATCAAGTGTTTTCAGATTCCACATGTTTTCTAGCACGCCGATATCGGTTATCTCATGGCCGATCAGGGAGAGGTGGCTCAGGTTCACGAATGGAGCGAGGCTGGAGATATCCCGTATCGCCGGATCGCCGTCATCTTCGCGATTCATAAACAGATCGATCACCGTTTCAGCCTCCGCCGCGGTGACGCTGCCTTCCGGTCTGCCCATCTGCTTTCGGACCATCTCCTCCAGCACCGGGTCGGTGAACGTGATCGCTTCCGGCGCTTCAGCCATCGCGCAGAGGGAAGGCAGCAGGAGAGCCAGCAGCAACAGCAGGGATACCATCCGCCTCATAACAATACGCTCCTTTTTGTAGTGTTTCATTCTGTATGCGGTGTATGATCCGGTCCTTGTCAAGGGTTTTTGCGATCCGTTGATGATATAACGCTGAAAAGGGGCTTTTGTCAACATTTTCCGTGTTTCTTCACGGGCCCGTCGCGGGAACGCCAATGAAATTGACGTCAGGGCATCATGGCTTTTGCCGCCAGGTTTTGGTATATTTGCATTCAGCGGGCAAGAAAAGGCGCGGGGTGGGACCGGATGGACAGGAAAAAACAGGCGGCGATCCTGATGGCGGTGCTGGCGGCCGCCTGTTACGGCGTAAGCGCCCCGCTGTCAAAGCTGCTGCTGAAGCAGATCCCGCCCCCTTTCATGGCAGCCCTGCTGTACCTGGGGGCGGGCGCAGGCATGGCCGCGGTCAGACTGCTGAAGGGGCTGGGACGGAAGGGATCCGGGGAAGCCCGGATGGGAAAGCAGGAGATTCCCTGGGTCCTGATGATGATCCTTCTGGACATCCTGGCACCCATCCTGATGATGTTCGGCCTGACCCTGACCAGCGCCGCGGACGCCTCCCTGCTCAACAACTTTGAGATCGTCGCGACTTCCCTGATCGCGGTGGTTTTCTTCAGGGAGTCGATCGGGAAGCGGATGTGGGCCGCGATTTCGCTCATCACCCTGGCCAGCGTGATCCTTTCCATTGAGGCTGTTGAAGGCTTCTCTTTCTCATTCGGCTCGCTGCTGGTGCTTTCGGCCGCGCTGTGCTGGGGGCTTGAGAACAACTGCACCCGAAAGCTTTCGATCAAGGACCCGCTGCAGATCGTGGCTGTCAAGGGGCTCGGATCAGGCATCGGCGCGCTTGTCATCGCCGCGGCTTTAAAAGAAGTCCGTTTCAACATCCTCTCTATCTTTCTTGCTCTTATGCTCGGCTTTTTCGCCTATGGGCTCAGTATCTTTTTCTATATCCGCGCCCAGCGTGTCCTTGGCGCGGCGCGCACCAGCGCCTATTACGCCGTTGCGCCGTTCATCGGCGTCGGCCTGACCTTCCTGGTGTTCCGGCAGCCGGTGACGGCCCCGTTCATGGCGGCCCTGATCGTCATGGTCCTGGGCACGGCCCTGGCCGTGTCGGAACGCCATGCGCACCCGCATGCGCATGAGGCCCTTACGCATGAACACCGCCACCGCCATGACGACGGCCACCATGATCATCCGCATGCTGTTCCGGTCAGGGAGCACAGCCATCCGCATACCCATCAAGCCCTGACGCATGCGCACCCCCACACGCCGGACGCGCACCATCAGCACGGCCATCAGCCTGAAACGGTGAAGGATCCCAAATCTGTTTAGGAAGAGCCGGCCGCCCGGGCGTTGTTTTCCGGATGAAAGCAAAGGCTGAATGTGATGCGCAGACGCCATGAATATTGATTCATCCCGTCCTTTCCGCTAAGATACCGCTCAGGGACATTCCGCGCCTCCGGCCTGCGCGGCAGATAGAAGGAGAACCAATGCAAGTCGTGATGCAGAGGCTGACCAGGCACTTCGGGGCGACGCGGGCCGTGGAGGATTTCTCCGTGACCCTCGGCGACGGCGAACTGGTATGCCTGCTGGGCCCTTCCGGCTGCGGGAAGAGCACGGTGCTGAACATGCTGGCGGGCATCGTCCCGGTGACCGCGGGCAGCATCCTCTTTGACGGCGAAGACGTCACCCGGCTCCCGCCCGAGCAGCGCGGCATCGGCCTGGTGTTCCAGAACTACGCGCTCTACCCGCACATGACGGTCATGGGCAACATCACCTTCCCGCTGGAGATCCAGAAGGTGCCCCGGGAGGAGCGGGAGGAGCGGGCCAGGGCGATGGCGGAATTGGTGCACATGGAGGGGCTGCTTTCCCGCAGACCCAGGGAACTCTCCGGCGGCCAGCAGCAGCGGGTGGCGATCGCCCGCGCGCTGGTGAAAACGCCCCGCCTGCTGCTGCTGGATGAGCCTCTGTCCAACCTGGACGCCCGGCTTCGGCTGGAGATGCGGGAGGAGATCCGCCGCATCCAGCAGGAGACCCGGGTCACGACCATCTTTGTCACCCACGACCAGGAGGAGGCGATGTCCATCTCCGACCGGATCGTGCTGATGAAGGACGGGCATCTGCAGCAGCATGACAGGCCGCAGGAGTTGTACAATGATCCGTCCAACCAGTTCGTGGCCGATTTCCTGGGCAACCCGCCCATCAACAACATTCCGGGGAAGATCAAAGGCGGCCGGTTCGTGACGGATGACGGCAGCGCGGTCCGCCTGACAGGGATGGGGACATTGAAGGAGGGTGCCGCGGTCAACCTGGCGGTGCGTGCGGAAAGCTTTCTGGTGGAGGAGGGGCTGGGTGACGACCGCCTGACCTGCCGGGTGGACAGCGTCTACCAGACGGGCAAGGAGGAGATGGCGGTGCTCCATTTCGGCGGGCACGGTTTCCGGGCCTACATCTCCTCGGATTATGGGTTGAAGAAGGGGGACACGGTGCACCTGGGCCTGAGGGGCCGGGGCGTGTTCATGTTTGACCTGCAGACAGGGGAGCGCTGGCTCTGATGCGGCCCGCCGTGACGCAGACGCACCGCAGCAGGATCGCCGGCCCCCGGCGCGTCGCGGTCCACGTCGTCCTCTTCGGCCTGCTGGGCCTGCTGCTGCTGTTTGGCGGCATCAGGGGGCGCAGGATGCTGGAGGACAGGACCCTGGGGATGCGCAGCACCGTCCGGGCGGACGTGATGCTGGAGGACGGGACCGCGCTGGTGAGGGACGCCCTGGCGCCGGAAGGCGCGGACCCCTCCCTGCTCCGCCAGGTCAACACCGGCCTGTCCTCCAGGAAAAGGACGCTCAGGGACAGCATCGCCGCCCTGATCGCGGCGGGGGAAACGGATGAAACGATCGCCGCTTTGGCGGCGGACACCCTTTCTGATGGCGCGCTGGCGCGGGTGGAGGAGGCGCAGCGGCCCGCGCTTCGGGCTCTGATGGATTCCCGCCGGGCGGACATCATCACGGCGCTTGTCCAAAAGGCCCGGGAGGCGGAGGGCGCGGCATCCCCTGCCGCGGTGCGCCTGGCCCTGCCGGTCACGGAGCCTTACTATCCCCTGATGTATTATTACGCGGCCCTGCTGGC
>CAZVSG010000128.1:0-5039 GCA_964629345.1 uncultured Christensenella sp.
ACCACCTTCATACGACAGAACACCTGCTCGTCTTCAAGGTGTGCCAAAACTCAAGTTGGGGCATCGCTTGATATTCTTTTCCTGCTGTGATATAGTGATTCGGTCGATTTGATTGAGGGGGTTATCCTGATGACCGTTGCTCAAATGATTTTCACCGTTCTTCTGATGCTGTGCTCGCTGGCGCTCATTCTGTCCGTTCTCCTGCAGAAGGGTGATGCGGAAGGCATGAGCGCGCTGACGGGCGGCAGCTCCAACAGCTTCTTCGGCAAGAACAAGGGGAAGACCATGGAGGGGAAGCTCGCCCTGATGACCAAGATCAGCGCCTCAGCGTTTGTTGTCCTTGCCATGATTCTCATCTTCATCTGAACGGATGAAACAGGGATGAAGCTGGCATATGCCAGCTTTTCTTTTTGACCGGACGGGGATGCACATTGACGATACTGAACGTACAGCACATATCAAAGGCTTTCGGGGTCGATGAAGTCCTGAAGGATGTCAGCCTGATGCTGACCCAGGGCGAACGGATCGGCCTTGTGGGCGTCAACGGCAGTGGGAAGACGACGCTCCTCAGGATCCTGATCGGCGAACTGCGGCAGGATGGCGGCATCGTCAGCCTTGCGCGTGATACGAAGATCGGCTATCTGTCCCAGGTGTTTCACCCTGCCCCCGGCAATACGGTGCTCATGGAGGCGGAGGAGACGCTTGGCGAACTGAACGGCATTGAGCGGAGGCTTCGGGATCTTGAAAAGATCATGGGCGAATCCGACAGCCAGACGATGCTGGAGGACCTGCTGAAAGAATACGCACGCCTGACGGAGCGGTTTGAACAGGCCGGAGGCTATGCGGCGCATTCCCAGCTCTTGGGTGTCCTGACAGGGCTTGGATTTCTGCCTGAGCAGCTGCAGCAGCAGGCCGACACCTTAAGCGGCGGTGAATTAACGCGCCTTGGCATGGCGAAGCTGCTGCTGCAAAAGCCGGATCTTCTGCTGCTGGATGAGCCGACAAACCATCTGGACATGCAGATGCTCAGCTGGCTTGAAACCTATCTGAAGGAGTACAGGGGCGCCCTGATCGTGATCTCACACGACCGGTACTTTCTGGACGCCGTTTGCACCGGCATCGCGGAGCTCCTCTCCGGGACCCTTGAAATGTATCAAGGGAATTATTCCAGCTACATCAAGCAGCGTGAAGAGCGCTTCCAGTCCTATAAAAAAGCCTACCAGCTGCAGCAGAAGGAGATCGCCAGACAAAAGGCGATCATCGCGCGTTTCCGAAGCTTCAACCGAGAGAAATCCATCCGGGCCGCTGAGAGCAGGGAGAAAGCGCTGGAGAGGATCGAACAGCTTGATAAGCCGCATGAGGGGAGGGAGATCACTTTCCGTTTTGAGGTCAAACGGCATCTGGGTGATTATGCGCTCAGGACAAGAGGCCTGAAAAAGTCATACGCCGGAAAAATCCTCTTTTCCGGTCTGGATCTGCAGATCAAGGGAAATGACCGTGTCGCTCTGATCGGTCCAAACGGCATCGGGAAAACGACGCTGCTTCGGTGCCTGACGGGGAATGAAACGCCGGATGAGGGCAGTGTGGAGTACGCACCGAAGGCGGATATCGGTTATTACGACCAGCGCCAGCTGAACCTTGACCCGGAGAAGGACGTGCTCAATGAAGTGTGGGACGCCTTTCCCTTGCTCCCGCAAAGCCGCATCCGCGGCGCGCTGGGTCTGTTCCTGTTTTCCGGTGACGACGTATTCACGCCCATCCGGCTGCTGTCTGGCGGTGAACGAAGCCGGGTCAGCCTTACAAAGCTGCTGCTGAGGAAGGACAACCTGCTGGTCCTTGATGAACCAACCAATCACCTTGACGCGGACAGCAGAGAGGCGCTGGAAAAAGCGTTGGAGGGATATGACGGCGCGATCCTTGCGGTCTCCCATGACCGTTACTTTATCAACCGATTTGCCAACCGCATCCTGCTCATGGATGGACAGGGCATCACCTCATACGAAGGCAATTATGATGATTACCTGTCGGAAACCCAGAAGCTGGGCGAAGCGGCAGCGGCCGAAGAAAAGACGAAGACGGAGATTGCCAGAGAACGGAAGGCAGCAAGACAACTTGAGGAGACGGAGGCCGGGCTGGCACGGGCGGTCATGGAGCTGGAGGAAGCGATCCGTCAGAAGGAATCACAGCTCAGCCAGGCGCGGGAGCGACAGGCCTTGCCGGAGGTGTATGCTGATCCGGCCAGGGCTGCCGAGCAGGCGAAGCAGTGCCGGCTTTTTGAACAGGAAGCGGAGGAACTGTTCCATGCCTGGGCGAAGGCGGAACAGGAACTGATCGATTTCAGAAGGAAAAGGGAATGACGCGCCGGGACGTGTCTTCTTTCCTGCCGGACAAACCCGCCTTTTGTTTTATCATTGTTTCCGCTTGAATCATGCTTGACAAACATCCAAACGCCTGTTATTTTTCTGCATATAGAAGGGAAGGAGGGATCGAAATGCGCTCTATGATGATGCGAATGCCCATGATGTGCGTGATTTCCGATCCCGTGCTTCTTGCATTGCGCTGATTGAAGGCTGATGAAGCCCATTCTGCCCGCTTGCCGGAGTGCGAAGCGGGTTTTTCATATGATGGAACGGGGGCTGCACTGTGCTTGAAACGGAACTGATCAGGATCAGCAATCTGTCAAAGATCTTCCATGATGCGGACAACAGGGTGACCGCCCTGAACCGCATCAGCCTGACAGTATATGAGGGGGAGATCTACGGCATCGTCGGAATGTCCGGCGCCGGGAAGTCAACGCTCATCCGATGCATCAACCGGCTGGATACACCCAATGAGGGACAGGTCCTCTACCGGGGCCGTGACGTGTTGAAGATGGACCGGCAGGAACTGCTGGCGACAAGGCGGAAAATGGGGATGATCTTCCAGCAGTTCAACCTCTTCATGCAGCGCACCATTGCCGGGAACGTCAGCTATCCGCTTGAGATCGCCAACGTGCCGAAAAGACAGGCTGATAGGAGGGTCAGCGAGCTGTTGGAGATCGTCGGCCTGACGGACAAGGCAAACGCCTACCCGGTACAGCTTTCAGGCGGACAGCGTCAGCGCGTCGGTATCGCAAGGGCGCTGGCGAGCGATCCGGACCTGCTTCTATGTGACGAAGCCACCAGCGCGCTGGACCCCCTGACCACCCAATCCATCCTGGCCCTGCTGCAGGACATCAACCGCAGGCTCGGCATCACCATCCTGCTGATCACCCATGAGATGGCCGTCATCCGGCAGATCTGCAGCCGTGTGGCGATCCTTGACGGCGGCGAGGTGGTGGAGGAAGGCGACGTCGATGAAGTCTTCCTGGCTACGCGGTCCGAGGCGGGAAAGCGGCTCTTCGGCGTCCTGCCCGAGCACGCGGCCGAGGACCCGGGCATGCCGGCGCTGCGCATCGTATTTGACGGGGCTGCCGCTGAAAAACCCATCATCTCGAGGCTTGCGATGGAAACGGGCGTATCCGTCAACATCCTCAGCGCCAACATGAACCATCTCAGAGGGAAAATGTATGGTCAGATGATCATTCAGAAACCCCTTGATGCGGAAGAAAACAATGCTGTCATCGACTTCCTGCGCGGGCAGGGGCTGACAGTCGGGGAGGTGAATAAACAATGAGCTGGGACCAAATCTGGCCGCTGATCCTTCAGAGCCTTGGGGAAACACTGTACATGACGCTCCCTTCGGCTATTCTGTCCTATCTCATCGGAATGCCGCTGGGGATCCTGCTGGTCGTTACCGCCAGGGACGGCATCCATCCTATGCCCAGGTTCAACTCCGTCCTCGGTGTGGTGGTCAACTTTCTGCGCTCTATCCCGTTCATCATTCTCCTGGCGCTGCTGTTCCCGGTCACAAGGGCTGTCATGGGCAGGGCGATCGGGACCAAGGCCGTCATCTTCCCTCTGGTCATCAGCGCGTTTCCCTATGTGGCCAGAATGGTTGAAGGATCCATCAGGGAAGTCGACCGCGGCGTCATTGAGGCGGCCCAGTCGATGGGATCAAGCGATTGGCACCTGATTTACAAAGTGATGGTCCCTGAATCGCTTCCTTCCCTGCTCAACGGCGCGGCGATCGTCACTGTCACGATCCTCGGTTATACAGCCATGGCGAGTGCGGCCGGCGGAGGCGGCCTGGGGGCGCTGGCCATTACAAAGGGACTCCAGCTTCGCAAGTATGACGTCATGTATGCCGCGGCCTTGACCCTGGTGCTGCTTGTGCAGCTGATCACCATCATCGGTTCCCGTTTCACAAGGGCGATCGACCACCGGAAATCTACGATCAAACCATAAAAATACAAGGAGAGAAAAAATGAAACGATTCCTGACCGTTGCTCTGATCCTGGCGCTGGTCCTCGGAAGCGCCCTGGCTTCCGCGGAAAACCAGAAGATCCGCATCGCCGCGGATACCACGCCGCATACGCTGATCCTCGAATTCATCAAAGACGACCTGGCGGCGCTGGGCTTTGACCTTGAAATCACCCAAGTCACGGATTACTTCATCGCCAATCCTTCCACCAGCGCGGGCGATCTTGAAGCGAACTACTTCCAGCACGTGCCTTTCCTGAACGACTACAATGACAACGTCCCCGAGGCAGAAAGACTGGTGGCTGCCATCCCGGTGCACTATGAGCCGTTTGGTATCTACGCCGGGACGAAAACAGCCCTGGATCAGCTTGCGGCAGGCGATCACATCGCTGTTCCAAACGACCCCTCCAACGAGACCCGCGCCCTTCTCCTGCTTCAGGATGCAGGGATCATCACCCTGAAAGAAGGCGCGACCTGGGCTGACAAGCTGACTGCGCTGGACATCGCCGATGCCAAGGGGTTCGTGATCGATGAGATCAGCCCCGAACTCATCCCCAACATCCTGCCGGACGTGGCTTTCGCCGCTATCAACGGCAACTACGCGATCGGCGCCGGCCTGAGCCCGGCAGAGGATGCCCTGTTCCTTGAGCCCATCGAAGGCGAAAGCGGAAAGACATACACCAACTATATCGTCGTAAG
>CAZVSG010000129.1:0-4983 GCA_964629345.1 uncultured Christensenella sp.
AGGGATACCGACCGGTACAGCCTGACGGAGAGGATGGTGGGCCGCCCGATCGACCTGGAAGTGCGCCGCGCGGAAGCACCGATGGGTCAGACGCTGCTGAAGGTCGAGCGGCTGACAGCGCAGGATCCCGGCGGCAGGCCGCTGATCCAGGACATCAGCTTTGCCTTAAGGGGCGGTGAGATCCTGGGTGTCGCCGGCGTCGCGGGCTCCGGCCAGAAAGCGCTTTGCGAGATCATCGCGGGGCTTGAAAAGCCCTCCAGCGGTTCGGTTTTCATGGAAGGCCAGAGGATCGACGGGCTGAGTCCCAGGGAGATCATCAGGCGCGGGGTCTCCATGGCCTTCATCCCCGAGGACAGGCTGGGGATGGGGCTGGTGGGCGGAATGAGCATCCCCGACAACCTGCTGCTGAAGACCTACCGCGACCAGAAGGGCTTTCTGCTCAGGCGCAAAGGGGCGAGGGAAGACGCGGCCAGGATGATCAGCCAGCTGAATATCCAGACCCCAGGGCTGAGCGCACGGCTGAGCAAGCTGTCCGGCGGAAACGTGCAGAAAGTGCTGCTGGGCAGGGAGATCAGCCTGAGCCCGCGCGTCCTGATCACCGCCTATCCGGTCCGGGGCCTGGATATCGGCGCGTCCATGACGATCTATGACATGCTCAACGAGCAAAAGAAAAAGGGAGTGGGCATCCTGTTTGTGGGCGAGGACCTGGACGTGTTGCTGAGCCTGTGCGACCGCATCATGGTGCTGTGCGCGGGAAGGGTGAGCGCGATCGTGAAAAGCCGCTTCGCGACCAAGGCCTTGCTTGGCATGAAGATGACGGGGCTTGTGACCGATAAGGAGGACGAGTATGCCTAAGCGTCCCCCCCTCTCCTTTCATCTTGTCCAGCGGGGGGAGGTGCCGCGGCTGCATGCCCTGGGATACCGTCTGCTGGCCGTCCTGTTCGCCCTCATGGCCGGAGGCGTCTTCCTGGCTGCGCTGGGCTACAGCCCGCTGAGCATCTACGGCACAATGCTCAAGGGCGCGCTGGGGAGCCCGGGGATGCAGAAGGAGACCATCAAGCTGACCATTCCCCTGGCCCTGACATCGCTGGGCGTGCTGCTGGCCTTCAGGATGCGCTTCTGGAACATCGGCGCTGAAGGGCAGATCGCGGCCGGAGCGATCGCCGCGAGTTATTTCGCCTATTTTCAGGCACATCTGCCCAGCGCGGTCCTCCTGCCGCTGATGGCCCTGGCGGGCATCCTGGCCGGAGGGCTGTGGGGGCTGATCCCGGCCTGGTTCAAGACGCGCTTCGGCACCAATGAGACGCTCTTTACCCTGATGCTCAACTACATCGTGATGAACCTCATCACCTACCTGCGCGAGGGCCCCTGGCGGGATCCGACAGGCGGTTTTGCCGCCACGCCTCGCTTTCCCAAAGGGGCGCGCCTGCCGGAGGTGCCCCTCCCCTTTGTCGGCAACGTTCACATCGGATGGATCATCCTGCTGGCGATGGTCGTCCTGACCTTCATCTACCTTCGCTTTACAAAACACGGATATGAGATCACCGTTGTCGGAGAGAATGAGCGGACCGCGCGGTATGCCGGAATGCCGGTGAAGCGGATCGTCCTGCGCACGATGTTTCTTTCCGCCGGCATCTGCGGGCTGGCAGGAATGCTCCAGGTCGCCGGGCCGGATCGGCAGCTGACCGACGCTGTGGCAGGCGGCCGGGGATTCACAGCGGTGAGCGTCGTCTGGCTCGCGCGGCTGTCGCCCTTCGGGTCGCTGGCCGTAGCCTTCCTCTTTTCGGTCATGCAGAAAGGCTGCAGCATGATGCAGACGGAATATCGCATCCCGGCCTCCATGTCGGACATCCTGCAGGGCATCCTCCTCTTTTGCGTGCTGGGGGCGGAGTTCTTCCTGCAATACCGCATCAGCAGGCGGAAGGAGGCGCTCGCATGACAGGCTTCTGGGATCAGGCATCCGCCTTCCTGTACGCGGCGATCCTGGCCAGCGTGCCGCTTCTGTACGGCACCCTGGGGGAGATCCTGACGCAAAAAGCCGGGAACATCAACCTGGGTGTTGAAGGCATGATGTACCTGGGCGCGGTCTTCGGTTTCCTGGCGGGCTACGGGACGGATTCACTGGTGCTGACGCTGCTGTCAGGCTTCCTGGCGGGCGCCGCGGGTGCCCTGATCTATGCCTTCCTGACCGTGACGCTCAAGGCCAACCAGAACGTCTCCGGCCTGACCCTGACCATTTTCGGCACGGGGGTCGCGAACTTCCTGGGCGAAAAGGCGAAGCTGAACGCACCGACGGGCACGGTCTTCATGTCGGAGAGGCTCAGGGCGTTGATGTCGCCGATGGACCTTGGCGCGCTCAGCCGTCTCCCGGTCATAGGCCCGCTTCTGTTCCAGCACAGCATCATGACCTATCTGGCACTGATGGCGGGCGTC
Organism: uncultured Christensenella sp.; assembly: GCA_964629345.1. Lineage (GTDB taxonomy): Bacteria > Bacillota > Clostridia > Christensenellales > Aristaeellaceae > UBA6115. The sequence goes on from CAZVSG010000129.1 coordinate 2,434, forward strand.
GCGATGCACCTTTATCTGAAACGCAGCCGCCCGGGGCTGAACCTGCGCGCGGTGGGCGAGAATCCGGCCGCCGCCGATGCGATGGGTGTCCCCGTCGCCGCCTATAAGTACGTTCACATCCTCATCGGCGGCGGGTTATGCGGCCTGGGCGGCGTCTACGTCAGCATGGTGACCTGCCTTGGCAACTGGCAGCCCAACATCATCGCCGGGCAGGGATGGATCGCGATGGCGCTGGTCATTTTCGCGTCCTGGAAGCCCCTGCGCGCCGTTCTGGGGGGCCTCGTCTTCGGCGCTCTGTCCGTCCTGCGGCTCTATATTCCCAAATCCCTCATCGACATTCCGGCCGCCCTGTTCTCCATGCTGCCTTTTGTGGTCACCTGTCTGGTGCTGGTCGTCTCCAGCATCAGGATGCGCCGGGAACACCAGCAGCCCGCCGGCTGCGGGGTGAACTATTTCCGGGAGGAACGCTGAGTGTCCGCCGCGGTGGAAACGCTGGCAGTCCGGACAGACAGCCTGCTGAAGAAGAAGGACAGGATCCTGATCGCCATTGACGGCCCCTGCGCCGCAGGGAAATCAACGCTTGGGGAAGCCCTCCGGTCAAGGCTTGAAAGCCTGGGATGCAGCCTGTTCCATATGGACGATTTCTTCCTGCAGCCTTTTCAGCGGACCCCGGACCGCCTCGCACAGCCGGGCGGCAACGTGGACCGGGAGCGCTTTTTGGCGGAAGTGCTGCAGCCGCTTGCCTCAGGGCAGTCTTTTTCCTATCAGAAGTACAGCTGCCAAAGCAAAGAAATGCTGCCTGTACAGGCCTCGCGGCGCAGGATCGCGGTGATAGAGGGTGTATACAGCCTGCACCCGGATCTGCGCGCGTACTATGACATGAAAGTGTTTTTGGACATCGATCAAGAAACGCAGAGGCAACGGCTGAAAAACCGAACATCCCCTGATCAGTACAGGCGGTTCATTGATGAATGGATCCCGCTGGAAGAGAAGTATTTTAAAGATATGGATATCAGGGAAGCGGCTGATCTGGTCCTTCAGTCAGAGGAGTCATGATGCCTGCGGTTCTGCCCAAACGGCGGGTTCTCAGACCTGGCTGTCATGGCGACCGAGGCGTCACGGGCAATCGCCGGCCTTGACCCCCGTCCCGGGCATATCCGGCTTCATGTCAAAGCCTTTCATGCGTTCCAGCGCGCTGCGGCGCCAACGGCCAAACCGGAAAGCAAGGCCGTTGACCAGGGCGCCTGCCAGCCAGGTCGCCAGCATCGCGTAATAAAGGGATTCCGGCTGTCCCAGAGGGGCCTCGGGTGTCCGGGACAGATCGACCAGCCAATAGGACAGGGGGACCCTCAGGACAACAGAGACAAGGATGGAGATCCACATCGGCGTCATGGCATCCCCCGCGCCGCGCATCACGCCGGAGAGGCTCTGAACGACAGCCATGCCGATATAGCCAAGGGAGAGGATCTTCAGCAGGTTCATCCCCATGTCGATGATATGCTGGGTACGGGTGAACAGGCCCATGATGGAGCGCCCGAAGAACAGCACGGCGCCTGTCATCACAACAGCAAATCCGACCGCCATCAGGGTCCCCTGTTTCGCCCCCTGCTGCGCGCGTTCCAGCCTTTTCGCGCCGATGTTCTGCCCGGTAAAGGTGGTCATGGCCATGCCGAAGGAGAAGTTGGGCAGCATCGCGAAACCGTCCACCCGCATGGCGATGACCGCCGTGGCGACGAAGTCCGGGCCAAAGCTGTTCTGCAGGCGCTGCACAATGATCATGGCCAGGGAAAAGATGGCCTGGGTGACGCCGGAAGGCATGCCCAGGCGAATGATGTCCCAAACCGTGTCCCGGTGCAGTTTCATCGTCTTCCGGCTGATGTCAAAGATCGACTGCATGCGGGTCAGCTTGACGTAGCACAGCACGGCTGAGATCACCTGAGCCAGCACGGTGGCCAGCGCCACCCCGGGTACGCCCAGGCCGAAGCTGATCACGAACCAAAGGTCCAGCACGATGTTCAGCGCGCTGGTGATAAGCAGGAAGCCCAGCGCGGAGAAGCCGTCGCCAAGCCCGCGCAGGATGCCTGAGAGGACGTTGTAGAAGGTGAAGCCGATGATGCCGAGGAAATAGATCTGCAGGTAACTGACAGCGTCGATAATGATCTCCTCCGGTGTCTGAAGCGCCCTGAGGATCGGCGGGGAAAGGAACCATCCAAGTGCCATGATGACAATGGAAGCTATCGCGGTCAGCGTCAGGCAGTTGCCGATGGAAACGGACAGCTTCTCCCTGTCCTTCGCGCCGAACGCCTGGGACACCAGGATGCCGGCGCCCGTTGAGATACCGACGAACAGGGCGATCATGAACATCAGGATAGGCCCGGTGCTACCCACGCTTGCCAGCGCGTGGTCACCGACATACAGCCCGACGATCACGGAATCCGTTGATGAGTATAGCTGCTGGGCAATGTTGCCGATCAGCATGGGCACGGCGAATTCCAGGATGCGCTTCCAGGGCGCGCCGACAGTCATATCCCGGGGGGTAAAGAGCTTTCT
>CAZVSG010000130.1:0-4960 GCA_964629345.1 uncultured Christensenella sp.
GGCATTGTCATATCGGCTCAGCGCGTCTTCCAGCCCCTGGCTGACAGGGGCCAACGTCGTTCCGGCGGATGAAGGTTCCGGAGTTTTATCCATTGTCCGGTAATAATAGACCACCCCAAGGCAGCAAAGGATGAGAAAGAGTAATATGACCGCAGTTCTAAACTGACTTCTTCCAGGCATGAATACCACCTCTTGTTACGGTTGCGCCCACCAAAGCGTGTCTGTCAAGTCGTCCAGGTCATTTCCGCCCAGGCGGAACAGGTCAAAGGAATCATACCCATATTCAAGGCAGGTGTCCCGCCACATGGCAAGTGTTTGTCCGTCGGCGTACCACACCTCATGGCCGACGCCGTCTTCGCTGTACGCGGCCTTCATCGCGCCGCTGCGCGGGTCCCGCTGCGGCTCCGCGTCGGCCTGATTCAGCTGCCGGACGGCCTGCTCCTGGGTCAGGGGTGTGATTTTCCCGTCCGTCCAGTCAAATCCGCCCGTTGAAAACGCCATGCGGACGCGGCCCGGGACGTTCAGGTACAGCTTGCAGACCTGCTCCAGAAACTCATAATCCGCCTTGGGGCCCGGTCCGCTGTGGTTGCCGAACAGGTTGTAGCACATCACGGAGTACTCCGGTCCCTCGGGAAACGCCGCGTATTTCGGCGCGTCCGATTCCAGCGCTACCCGCAGCCTGATCCCTTCCCTCTGACAGATGGACCAAACTTTGGTGATCAGATCCAAATAGGAGGACCAGAGTTGAGGATCCCCTCTGAAGTTTTCATAATCCAGTTCCAGACCGTCCGGACTGTACTTGTCGATCAGGGAGATCAGCTGCTCTATGTGCCTGCTCTGCGATTCGGGCGACTGGAACAGCCTTCTCATCAGGTCAGCTGACTTGAGCTTAAATTCTCCATATTCCACTTCAATATCGTTGACGATGGAGATAAAGATCTCGGCACCGGAAAAGGCCGGATCGCCCAGTCCGGAGAGGATCTCATGCGTCTCCGGGGGAACGAAGATCTGGTCCCTGCTGTTGAACTGGCAGGCGAATGCCACAAAGGTATCCACCTTTCCTGTCACCTGCCTGGCCTCAACCATCGCGGCGTCGATTTCCCAATACGGAAGCCACGCGCCGTATGAAAGCCCGCCCGCCTGACCGGCGGACGGGAACATCAGCCCGAACAGCAGGATCAGCGCAAGCCCGAGGCCCTTTCTCAACACAGTCATCCTCCTGATCAGAAATTATCGATGAAGAAGTCCACGACGGACTGGAACCACCTCTGGATGGTGCGGTTGATCGTCTCCTGCTGTGCGCGCGCATAAGTGTACAGGATCGTGTCCGGGTCGTTCGCGTCCCGGATCTCCGGACTGACGAAGACCGCGTCATACACGTCGTCATAGAGGAACCTCTGGCTGATCTGCTCCTGCTGGATGAACACCCCGGACCCCAGGGCCAGGGAGCCCATGGGATTGGTGGAGACGAGCAGCTGTTCCACCATGACGCGGTCATCCACCCAGATGTTGAGGCGTGAGCCGACCAGACGGATGCGGATCTTCCGGCTGCCCCGGTCGGACAGGTCCACGGTCGGGTAATAGGGGGCGCCGCCCATGGCCAGGGTCTTCGGCTGGATGGTCCGCAGCCTGGCGAGTTCGGCCTTCGCCTCCTCGACCCTGATCGGGTCCGTCTCAAACTCGATCAGCGCTTCCTGCAGCGCGACCAGGCCGTTGTATTCATCCTCGTCCAGCGAAACAAACGGCCCGCCGTCAAACTCGAACAGATTCTGGCGGAAGATCTCCTTTGGCGCTGCGCCCAGTTCGCGGACAACGATTTCATTGTCTTCCGCGGAGACCTGGATGCCCTGCTGCAGGTTGCGGTCCGTGCGCAGATAAATGCTCTGGATCCCCAGCAGGTTGCCCTGCAGGGTGACCGTCATGTCCAGGTCGGAGAACAGCTGGTTTTTCAGCGTGATCAGCCCCTCGCCCCGGGGCTGGGAAGTCACGATGATCCTGTCGTCCGCGTATTCCGCAACCCCAACATCCGCATACCATCGCTCCGCTTCTTCCTTGTCGCCGGTGAAAAAGGCCATCCTGTCGCCCGTATCGTCCCAGACACGCATCAGGAGGTGGTTGGTTGAAAAATAGCTCTGCACCTGAAGCCGGGAGAGGTCATAGATGGACGAATCAAGTGTGTTCAGCGCGGATCCCTGGCGGTTGAAGTTCATGGCGAACATGCTGGTCAGGCTGTCGCGGTTGGTGTTGCTGGCAACAGCGGTCGTGCCGAAAGCGCCGGTGTTGGAATGCATCAGAATATACAGGCCCGGGACGAAGCCCGGTGAATTGATGTAAGCTTCCTCCATCAGCCGGTAGTCTTCGCGGATGCGCGCGGTGAGCTGGGCGTCGCTTTCCTCGCGCAGCCTGTCCTTGTCCCGCTTGTAGTCCATCAGGTAGTGGTTGTAGTCCCGCCAGAGGTATTTGTAGACTTTGAGGAAGACGTTTGCGTTGAGGTGCCCGAAATAATTGCCGTAACGGTCAAAGACGTTGATGTAGGAGAGCCTGTAGCCATTGGAGCCGGTCTCCCAGATACCGCTTTTGCTCAGGGCTTTCAGGGTCGAGCCGCTGATGTAGGAGCTGTTGTTTTCCGCCATGTTGTTGGCGTACGTGCTCGCGGTCGCCTTATACCCGTTCTCCTGCAGGACCCCTTGTGCCAGCGTGGTGGTGTTGCGCACGCCGTCCTCAAAAAGCAGGAACAAGGCTTTCTCCGGAAGGTTTCCGTAAGACATGTAGTAGTCGACGATATCCTCCTGGGAGATGGTCACGTATCCGGAGGCTCTCAGCGCTTCTATCTGTTGGCGGAAGACTTCATAATTGACGATTTTGCTTTCAAGTTTCTTTGATTCTGTGAGCCCCGGATAGGAGATGGCGATAAACCGGTTGCTCCCGGCCACGTCGGAAACAAGGCCCCCCGGACCTGTCAGTGACCCGCTTGTCAGTTCGGCCTGGGGCTTGGGCTTGGGGATCAGCAGATAGATGCCGTAAAGGACAGCGGCTGCGATCACGACGATCTGAACCACAGTTCTGATCTTCTTGTAAGTGTTTTTGCGCCTCAGCATCTGCTCGGTCTGCGGAGCGAGCTGCGTGCGATCGCCGGATTCCTCCATGTTCGGGCATTGCTCCTTCCACGTACGGGGTTCATGCATCGTTGCCATGAGACAGCTGATCAATCAAACGCGGGCATCCATCCTTTTGCAGGATCCCGGCAGCCCGGTCAGGTATAGAAGGTTTCGACCTTCGGCTGGCTTTCGATTCTTGCCTTCTTTTTCTTGTTGCTGCGCGTCCCCCAGTCAGACACCCAGAACGTGATCCAGGCATAGGGCATCTGCCACAGCAGGATCGCCTCGTAATACAGGCAGAACCACATCCCGTATGCCCAGAGGGTGCTCTTCTTCAGGAGCAGCTGCGCAAAGCTCATCATCAGGGACATCATCAGGATGCCCAGCAGGAAGGTGATGGGGTAGATGTGCAGGACAAAGGGGACGTAGATCAGGTTGTAAATCACGATCAGCGGGGCGATCAGGGGGATCAGGAGGCCCATGTAGAAAGACAGCGACATCAGGGGCTCCTTGCGCCACATGAACGAGCCTGCCTTCAGGCTCTCCCGCAGCCAGGAGCGTTTCCAGCGCATTTGCTGTTTCAGGAACACTTTCTGGTTGCTGGGCACCAGGGTGGAGCAGATCGCGGAGTCCTGATAGTAGGTGCGGTGATTCTTGACCACGAAGTTTGTCAGGCTCCGGTCATCCCCGAAGGTGGCCTTGCGCCCCAGGAAGGTCTGGTTGAGCCATTCGTCCAGCACCTCGCTCACCGCTTCCATCCGATAGCAGGACAGAGGGCCGGACAGGCACATCACGGAGCTGAAATAAGCTTCCGCCGCTTTGATGATCCTGAAGGAAATATAGTACCGGACGGACTGCATCTTGGTCAGCCAGTTCGTGTAGGTGTTGGCAACGTCGGTCCGTCCGGCAACGCCCGCCATCTTGGGGTCGACCATCGGCTGGACCAGGTTTCGGATGGCGTCCGGTTCCAGGAAGCTGTCGGAATCCACAAAGGCCACCAGCTCCGTGTGCGTGTTGCGGATTCCCAGGGCCATGGCTTCGCGCTTGCCCTGGTTGCGTTTCTGGAAGAATACCCGGATCCGTTCATGGGTCTTGAAGCGGCTGCTTTCCTTCCAGAGTTTTTCGACCGTTCTCTTGATCGCATCCACGGAGCCGTCGCTTGAGCCGTCATCCACGATGATAATCTCAAGCTTGTCAACGGGATAGTCCTGGTCGATGCAGCTGAGGATCGTTCTTGAGATATAGGTCTCCTCATTGAAGCAGGGGATCACGATGGTGATGCTCGGGGTATAGTTGGGGTCCACCGGGACAGTCCGGTACAATGCGCCGAAGAGATAGCGCGACAGCAGGAAAGCCGCCGTCACGATCGAATAGGCGTACAGAAGGCTGTTCTGGCTGAAGTACAGCACGCTTTCTGCCCGCATCAGCAGGATCACCATCGTCACCAGCAGCATGAACAGGGAAGCAAGCGTCAGGAGGAAATTGTCCCTGGACTTGCGGCGGTACTCGTAAAGCGGCTTGTCAAACTGCACCGCGAAGGAGTCCTGCTCAGGGCTGATCCGGGCGACCTTGGCCTTCACCCGGTAACGCTTTTCCGTGCCCTCCTGCAAAACACCCGGTTTCAGGTTGAACGACAGGCGGCAGGTATCCCCCGATTTCAGCGCGGAAGCGCTTTTCCCCCTGGGAAGATTGATCCGCATGCCGGTCTGGGATATATCGTCGCAGACCGCGTCAAGCGTCCTTGAAAACCTCCCTGTGAACTGAACGTTGACTGCAATCCGGACGCTGTAGCGCCTGCCCGCGAACCGTGCATGCTGGGGCTTGTGGGGATCGCCCAGAAGATCATCGCGCCGGTCAGCCGC
>CAZVSG010000131.1:0-4909 GCA_964629345.1 uncultured Christensenella sp.
TCGTCTCCGACAAGGGGGACAAATACCACAGGAACCGTCTGTGCATGGGCCTGCGCTTTGCCGATTCGGTCGCAGAAATGACGGAAGCCGAAGCGGTAGCGCTGGGCAGAAAGCCCTGCGGCATCTGCCGGCCCAAGGCCAAAGAAGGCTGACCGGACGGGTTTCATCAGAATCCGCCGACAGAAAACCGCGCTGCGGCGCGTTTTGTTTCCATCCTTCTATATGGATGGAAGGAAACGCGTTCGCGCCTGTTTTCTGCGTTCCCCGTTCTGCCCGCTTCATATTCGATAAGGTTGATCCCTGCGTCTGCCCATCAACGGATCCGGTGTAATTCTGTGATCCACATCACGGAATAGAACGCTTGATTCCATTACGATTCCATCGCCGGAGAGGTCCGGCATCATCAGATCCGCCTCTATATGGTGAAGGCGGATGATTGCAGGATAGGAGGGCGGCATGAGCGCGGACATCAATAACAGGGAGTTTCGGAAACAGAAACTCAAGGAGATCATCAGGAAACTGCATGAAGGGCAGTCAGCCCGGCAGGTCCAGGAGGAGTTCGCCGCTGCGTTCGGGCAAGTGAGCGCGGAGGAGATCAGCATGGCTGAACACGCCCTGATGCAGGAGGGCATCTTGCCGGAGGAGATCCAGAGGCTGTGCGACGTGCATGCCGCGGTGTTCAAGGGCTCGATCCAGGAGATCCACGCTCCAAAGAACCTGGAGGACACGCCTGGGCACCCAGCCCACACCCTGAAGGCGGAAAACGCTGTCCTGCGCGCGGTGATCGCGGAGATCAGGCGGCTGCTGAAAGCGCCTGAAGCCGGCGATTGGTTCAAGGAACTGCTCACCCGCGCGAATCTGCTGTCCGGCATCGATACCCACTACAAGGTGAAGGAAAACCTCTTCTTCTCCTACATGGAAAAGCACGGCGTCAACGCGCCGCCCAAGGTGATGTGGGGCGTTGACGACGAGATCCGCGCAGAACTGAAGAACGCGCTTTCGGAACTGAACCGTGGGCAGACCCCCGCGCTGGAAGCCGTCCTGGAGCGGCTGGAAGACATGGCGTTCAAGGAAGAGAACATCATGCTGCCCATCCTGCTGGAGAAGCTGGACGATGAGGAATGGCGGCAGATCGCGGAGGATACCCAAGCGTTTGGAACTTTCCTCATCCAGCAGCCTCCTGCCTACAAGGGCCGGCCTAACAATCAGGAGGACAGCGCGGAAGAACCCCCCGCGCAGGAAGGCGGTGTCCGTCTGCCCACAGGTTCCTTCAGCACGCAGGAACTCAGCGCCCTGCTCAATGCCCTGCCGATGGACGTCACCTTTGTGGACAGGAACAACAGGGTGCGCTACTTCTCCCAGGGCAGGGAGCGCGTCTTCCCCCGGACGGTGAGCGTGCTGGGACGCGACGTCAAAAACTGCCACCCGCCGGCCAGCGTGCACGTCGTGGAGCAGATCATTCAGGACCTGAGCACCGGAAAAAAAGATCATGAGGATTTCTGGATCCGCATGGGCCAAAAGCTGATCCTGATCCGTTACTTCGCCGTCCGCAGCCCCGAGGGGGAGTTCCTCGGCGTGGCCGAAACGACCCAGGATATCGCCCCGCTGCAGGCGATCAAGGGCGAGAAAAGGCTGATGTCCTGATCTGTTCCCTGTCCCGATGCATTCGCAGGCGTAACAATATCCGATATGAACAAGAAAACGGTACCGGGCGATCGTCTCCAGGCACCGTTTTCCATTCGCAATCCCTCTGATTTCTGGCTTTCAGCCAATTACCCGGGTTCACTCATCGGCCATGAAGGCCGCCTGCAGCGCGGACCTGTCCAGCACCCGGATCCGCCGGTAACCGGATGAACTGACCATGCCCGCCCGCGACATCTCCGCCAGCTTGCGGGTGACCGTCTCCCGGCTCAGGCTGAGGGATGCGGCGATCTCCTCATGGGACAGTTCGACCTCGCCGTTCCCCGCGAGCTCCGCATGCAGCAGCAGGAACCCCGCAAGCCGCGCCTGCGCGCTGCGGCGGGAAAGGATCTCCGCCAGGTGATGGGCGTCGTGCAGCTTGCGGCCGATGGAATGAAGCAGCCGCACCCCCACGTCGGGCTGACGCATCACGAGGCCGGCGATCGCCTGAGCAGAGATCAGGCAGATGCCGCAGTCCTCCAGCGCCGTTGCGTCCATGTCCATGTTTTCACCGCTGTAAATGGTCTGTTCCCCCGTCACGTCACCGCTGGAGAGGATGCCCAGCACCAGCTCCTGGCCGTCCTTGAGGATACGGCTGAGCTTGACGCGGCCGTACCGAAGGATGAGGATGCTGTCCGCCCGGTCCTCGGACAGGAACACGGTGTCCCCGCGCCGGAAGTCCCTGTGCTGGGCCAAGCGCACCAGGCTGAGGTGCGCCTCATCGCTCAGGCCCTGAAAGATCGATATCCTTTTCGTGCAGAGACCGCCGCAGGCTGTGATGCCTTCGCATCCATGGCAGTCCGGCTTGTTCATCCCGGCATTCTTCGTTTCAGGCATTCCTTTCCTCTTCATCCCGTGCGGCGGATGGAGGATCCCATCCCTTCATTCACGATCATGCTTTCACCCATTCCCCGGTACTTCGGCCGCGGCTTCCCTCTCCGCCAATGCTCCTTTGGGCAGCCGCCTGACGGCGGCACAGCTGCGCGCCGGATGATTGGGGACAAAGGCGGCATAATGGAATGATAACCGGAAAATCCGCCATGTCCGCCAGAAAACAGTTGTCTTCCCGACATGCTCAGGGCCGCTCCCGGCCGCCTCCAAAACCGCCGTCAGGCTTTCCGGGGCCTGCCTTGCCTGCAGTGCGATACCGCACTTGAGTGCCGCACCGGCCGCAGGGATAAGCGGAATCTGGCCAGGGAATACACCATGCCGCCGCAGACCGCCGCCTGTTGACAGGGGCCGATCGCCTCAGCCGCGTTCTTTGTCCGGACTTTCTTCTGCATACCGCATCCCTTCTCATGTTTACGATGAGCATATCATTGAAACGATTCACCGTCATCAGGATTTTTTCCGTTTGTCTGCCGGATCCTGGAGGTCTATTCAGTTTTCTGCGGCGATACGGTATAATACATTGCAGCAAGGGGGTATATCACAGGTCACGGCGCATCTCCGCCTGCGCAGGCTGAAGCAAACGATAAGCGTGCAGGCATAAAGATGCCGGAAAACAGCTTCAGCCGCCTTTGTGTTCGGGCATTCCCCCGTGCTGACTGTTCAAGCGCTGCTGCTTGGGACAGGTACCGGGACATCCACTTCATTGAAGGAGCAAGAGACCGATGCTGGCTGCTGTATTGGAAAAAGCGCTTCCCGTATTTGCCATGCTGGCGCTGGGGGTCCTGTGCCGGAAGAAGGCGATCCTGTCGCGCGAAAGCGTGAGTGGCATGAAGACCTTCGTGGTGAACATCACCCTGCCTGCCGTAATGTTTTCGGCTTTCGCCGGGGCGGAGTACAGCCTGAACAGCCTGCTGGTCCCCGTGATGATGTTTTTGATCTGTGTGCTGATGCTGCTGATGGGCATGGCAGGCTGCAGGCTATTTGGCGTTCCGGGTCGGCTGTCCCCCTTCCTGTCGACGGGATTTGAGGCGGGGATGCTGGGGTATGCCCTGTTTGCGCTGCTTTTCCCAAAGGACGGCACCTCCGCCTTTGCGATTGTTGATCTGGGGCAGGTGCTGTTTGTGTTCACGGTGTACAAAGCCTTGCTGGCCGGGCGTCAGGGCTTGGGCGGAATCGCGCATGAGGCGCTGAGGGCGCCTACGGTCTGGGCCATCCTCCTGGGCATCCTCCTGGGGGCATCCGGCCTCTACGGCGCGCTTGAGCCCAGCGGCATCAGCCGCGTCCTGGATGCCGCCGCCGCTTTCATCGCCGCGCCCACCGGCGCGGTGATCCTGCTGTGCATTGGCTTTGACCTGGCTTCCGATCAGATCAAATGGCGCAAGACAGGGCGTCTTGTCATGATGCGGATCGCCATCTCTGCCGCCGCGCTTCTGATCGCGTGGCTGGTCAATCGCTTCCTTTTCAGCGGCCTCATCCATCCCGGCGCGCTGGTCCTGATGTTCACGCTCCCTCCCCCCTACGTGCTCCCCGTTTTCGCCGACGTCACGGAGGAGCGGGCGGACGTATCCTCCGCCCTTTCCGGATTGACGCTGATCAGTCTAGTTTTGTTTACAGTCATGACCGTCATCTACCGATAGACGGCGCACATCCGTTCATCCTTGACACGTTTGGGGCGGCGTGCGATAACGGTGACAGAAGACTGACTGCCGCCCGTTTTTCCTGGTCACGCCGCGGCTCCGGTATTCTTTTCTCCCGCAGCAGCCGACAATTCAATACGACAGGAGGGTTAGTGCGATGAAACGGTGTGCGGTCCTTCTCATTCTGTTTCTTCTTCTCTTTTCCCTGTTTTCCGGCGGGCGCGCGCAGGGCGGCACGGAAAACGTCACCAAACAGATCACCGTGCATTTCCCGGGTTTTGACAAGACGGGCACCTACACCGGCGAGGCGGTCGACGGTGTCCCGAACGGAACGGGGTCTTTCACCTCCGTCAATGACGATCAGCTGGAGTGGACCTATACCGGGCAATGGAAAGACGGCGCTTTTGACGGGGAGGGCGCCACCATCTGGTCGGATGGATGGGAAGAGCACGGCCTCTACGTCCAGAACGTTCTGGTGACCGGGCAGTGGGTTTCAGACGGAACAGTCCTGTATGACGGCTCGTTTGCGTGGAGCGACGAGGAGGGGAGTGAGTTCTATGACGGCGAAGGCAAACTCTACAATGACCTCGGCCGCCTGAAATGGGCCGGACAGTTTTTGATGGGATGTCTGGTGGAATCAGCGGAAGCCCGTCAGCAGCGCGCAAATGACCTGGCCCCTTTGTGCGCGAAACTGACAAAAA
>CAZVSG010000132.1:0-4843 GCA_964629345.1 uncultured Christensenella sp.
TACGGCGCCCAGCAGCATGCCCCCCTGTTGTCCGTTCAGGTCGATGTCCCGGAATCCGAGGGATGACCGATGAATCAGATCCTTGGGCAGGAACCCCTGTACAGCGTCTACTTTGCGCCGCGGGGATACGTTCGGATGATGCAGATCGGGCATGAGATCGCCCAGCATCATCGAAGCTCTCTGGACAAGCTCATCGGGGTCATAGGAGACGCGGGATCCGGGAAAAGCCTTCTGATCCGGGGCATGTTCCCTGGGGTCGAACTGACGAACGATGACAACGGCGTCAATGTCCGCCCCCTGCCCCTGCTGGACGTTCAGGAAATTGGGTTCTATCAGGCGCATACCTATCACATGGATGCCCGTTTTGAATCAGCCTTCACCCCTCTGCCGCAGCTGGCGGAGGCTGTTCTTGCCGCGCTTGACAAAGGGAAAAGGGTGATCGTTGAGCATTTTGACCTGATCTTCCCTCTGCTGAACATCAATGCAGAGCTTCTCATCGGCATCGGGGACGAGATCATCGTATCCCGGCCGACACTGTTCGGACCGGAACCCAAGGACATTGCAAGCACAGTGTATGCCTCCATCAAGTACCGCCGGATGGCGCACACGGCGGAGGACCTGACCGAGCATTTTCTGATGCGCAGGCGGGTCGGACGGTATACGCACGGGGACGTCCGGCGCGGCTTTCTCCTGATATTTGACCATCCGGTCAGCATCGATATTCCCGAGCTGACCGAAGAAGTGAATGAATTGATCGCAAAGGACCTGCCCATCGCCTATAAGGATCATGAGCATATTTATATCGGCAATACGCTCCACCGCTGTACCGGGCCCCGGATGCACGTCAGTTCGACGGGCAAGGTGGAGAACTTCCGTTTCCTAAGCGAGCTTCATTACGACAAGCTCAGTGAAAACTATCTGCTGGTTGGCCTTGTCGGCAGCCAAAGTGGCGGACTGAGCAAGGACCTGAACCAGATCATTGTCGGATAAGGGCTTAAACCAAGCGGTGCCTGAGCCATTTCCCGCTTCTGAACCGCCACAGGAAAAACGCGGACCTCACAGCCCAATCCAGATACATCGCGTACCAGATCCCCTGGATCTGAAACCCGAGAAGGTTTCCCAGGACAAATGATCCCAGGGTGCGGAAGATCACAACGCTGAACACGGCCGCATACATGACAAAGCGGTTGTCGCCCGCCGCCCTCAGGCTGTTGGGCAGTCCAAAGGCCGGCGCCCAGAGGAAAACGGATACCAGACAGTAGACGACGGAAAGCTGCCTGGTGTATGCGTATGCTTCCTGTTTGAGGTTGAGCATTTGGATAATGGGATCGATCAGGAGAACAACCAGGGCAGCCATCACGAGCAGGGAGACGTAGGTTGCGATCTGCAGCCTGACAGTCGCGTGCTTTGCCTCTTCTTCCCGTCCGGCGCCGATGCATTGGCTGACAATGGTGATGGTCGCCAGGTTGATGGCGTTGGCAGGGATGCTGATGTAGGTGGAGATGGTGTTGGACGCCGCGTTCGCCGCGATCATTGCGCTGGAAAAACCGGCGATCATGATGCCGATGACCAGTTTGCACATCAGAAAAAGAAGGTTCTCCATCCCGCTTGGCAGGGCCACCCCGAAGATTCGCCGGTTCATGCTGCGGTTGAACGCGATCTTGAAAGGCCTTGTGTAATGGATGGGCGCGTGCTGGTCCATCAGGAACCGGCTGACCATGACAGCGCCGATCAATCGGGAGAGGATCGTGGCGATCCCCGCTCCGCTGATCTCCATATGGTAAACATTGATCAGAACGAAGTTCAGCAGGATCTTGATCGTGTTCATCGCGATGGAGGTCACCATGGACAGCCTGCTGTACCCCTGCGCGTACAGCATGCTCGTGCCGCTGTTGTAGATTGCCTGCGCGGGATAGGAGATCGCTGACAGCAGGAAGTACTGCCTGGCATACCCCATGATGTGCTCATTGACCCTTGGGTAGATCAGGCGCAGGATCGGGCCGTTCAGCAGGATGGCGGGAAATGCGATGAGCACCGAGATGGACAGCACCATCAGAACGGTCTGGTTTGCCGTGTTTTCGGCTCCCTTGCGGTCCCTGCTTCCCAGGTACTGCGCCGCGATGATCGAACCGCCCGCGCCGAACGCCATGAACACCTGCATCAACAGCTGATTGATGCTGTCCACGAGGGAGAAGGCGGAGAGGGCGGATTCGCTGATGCCGGAGAGCAGCATCGTATCCGCCACACCGACCAATACCATCATAAACTGCTCAAATATCAGCGGAATGAGCAGTTTCCTGATGGATTTCGGGGAAAACAGGCTAAGCTCTGACAATTTCCACAATCACCTCTGCCATTCTTCTCAGTGATTCAACAGGCAGGAATTCATAGACGCTGTGCCAGTTCATGCCGCCCGTGCCCAGGTTCGGGCATGGAAGGCCCCTGAAGGACAGCCTGGCGCCATCGGTGCCCCCGCGGATCGGAACGGCTTTGGGCACCATCCCGCAGGCCCTGATCGCTTTTTCCGCGCGCTTCAGGACATGAGGCGCTTTCATGATGACTTCGTTCATGTTCCTGTAACTGTCTGTGATCCTCAGCGATACCCTGCCGTCGTTGATGCCTGCATTCAGCGCATCGGCTGCCTTTTCCATCACAGCTTTTCTGGCCATGAATCCGTCATGGCTGTGGTCCCTGATGAGGTAGTCCAGCACTGCCTGCTCCTCTGTACCGGAGAATTTTCTTAGATGGAAGAATCCTTCATAGCCTTCTGTCAGTTCCGGGGTCTCCCTGGCCGGGAGCATGGCATGGAAGCGCATGGCCAGTTTGATCGCGTTGACCATCTTGCCCTTTGCGTAGCCCGGATGGACGTTCCGGCCATGAACGGTCACCCTGGCTGAGGCGGCGTTGAAGTTCTCATACTCGATCTCATCAAGCGCGCCGCCGTCCAGCGTGTAGGCGAAATCAGCCCTGATCAGGTCAAGGTCCAGCAGCTCCGCGCCGCTGCCGATCTCCTCGTCAGGCGTGAAAACGGCCCAGATCTCGCCGTGCTTGATCTCAGGATGCTGAATGAGCGTTTCACACGCGGTCATGATTTCAGCGATCCCCGCCTTGTCATCAGAGCCCAGCACGGTCGTGCCGTCCGTGACGGCCAGCTCCTGGCCCAGGAAGCCGTTCAGCGCCGGGAAATCCTTTGCGGACAGGCGGATCCCCAGCTCATCGTTCAGAACCAGGTCTTCGCCCTCAAACCGGACCACGCGGGGCCTGAACATCCGACCTGGAACCGCGTCCGCGGTATCCAGATGGGCGATCAGCGCGATGGTCGGCTGGTTTTCCGCGTTGGCCGGGATCATTCCGGAAAGATAGCAGTTCTGATCAAGCGTGACTTTCTGCATGCCAAGCGCTGTCAGTTCCTCATGCAGCAGACGCGCCAAAGTCCGCTGGCCCAAAGAACTGGGGGTCGTTCCGGCCAGTTCGTCGCTGGTCGTGTCTATTTCCGCGTAGCGCAGGAAACGTTCCAGTGCCTTATCCATCCAGTGCCTCCTCATTGATGCGCCTGAAGGTGATCACGTTCTCGATCTCTGCTGTCTGGGGAAACATGTCAAACGGCTGGATCGCCGTGATCCGGTATCCGAGATCGATCAGCGCCGCGGCGTCCCTTGCCTGGGTTGCCGGAAGACAGCTGATGTAGATGACACTGCCCGGGGACGCCCGCCCGATGCTGCTGAGCACCGCAGGATGCACACCTTTCCTTGGCGGGTCAAGGATGACGGCGTCCGGGCGGATCCCGGAACCCGACAGATCAGGCAGGATGTCCTCAGCCCGGCCGTGAAGGAACTCCGCGTTAGCTATGCCGTTGCGCCTGGCATTTCCGCGCGCGTCAGCAATGGATTGCGGTGAGACCTCGATGCCGATCACCTTGTTTGCCTTTTTGGACGACAGCAGGCTGATGGTGCCGGCTCCGCAGTACAGATCGATCAGGCAATCGACTTTCCTCTCGCCGATCTCGGACAGCACCCAGGCATACATCCGGTCTCTGATCTCGCTGTTGACCTGGGAAAAAGACAGGGGGGAGAGCTCAAAACCAAGGCCGGCGATACGCTCTGTAAGCGTGCTGCTGCCGTACAGAACGGAATAATCCTGGCCAAGGATGACGTTGTCTCCCTTTTCCTGCGCGGTGACGCAAAGGGAGGCCAGATCGGGCAGCGCCTGACGGAGAAGGTCTGTCAGCTCTTTTTGGTATGGAATGTGCTGTCCGTTGACGGCCAGTGTTACCATCACCTCATTGCTGCCCGTGTTTCGTGTGATGATATGGCGGATCAGGCCGGTGTTGGCTGTCTCATCATATGCCGCGATGCCTTTTTCCCTCATCCATCGGATGACGCAGCCTGCCGCTATGTCGGAGGAGGGATGGGCGATCAGGCATGACGCCACAGGAACAAGCCGATGGCTCCTGCTCGCGTAGTACCCCGCGGCCGGACCTTCAGGCGTTACCGCGACCGGCATTGCCGTTTTGTTCCTGTACCGCCAGGGATCATGCATTCCTATGACAGGGTTGACTTCCTGCCGTATGCTGCCGATTCGGTTCAGGCAGTCAAAAACAGCGTCCCGTTTGAACCGGAGCTGTGTATCATAATCCATATGCTGAAGGGAACAGCCGCCGCAGCGCGTAAAAGAGGGGCAGGGCGGATCGGCTCTTGACGGGGAGGGGTCCAGCACTTCAAGCAGCTTACCAAAGGCGAGGGTCTTGGTCACTTTCTGTACCCGAAGGGAGATCCGCTCCCCGGGCATGGCAAAAGGCACGAAGACGACCTGGCCTTCGTACCTCAGGATCCCCTCACCGTTC
>CAZVSG010000133.1:0-4830 GCA_964629345.1 uncultured Christensenella sp.
AAGTGAAAATGCCCGTTCTTCCAAAACGACAAAGTGTCCGCAGACACTTTGTCGATACTCTGGGAGATCTCTAATCCTTCTTTAATGAGAGGCCCTCTTTTTCTTTAATCTGCGGCGGTTATGATGCGATCGACCCGAAAGGGAAAACCAAGGAGGTAGGACATGGAACACTTTGAAATGGTGGAAAAGCTCAGGCAGAAGGCCAACGTGAGCTATGAGGAAGCAAAAGCCGCGCTGGAAGCCAGCGACTGGGACCTGCTGGACGCGCTGGTGTATCTGGAGAGCCAGGGCAAGGTGAACGCGGAGAAGGGCGACAGCTTTACCACAAAGAAGGAGCCCCAGCCCAGGAAGCCCCAGGAACAGGACCTGCGCGGCGCGTTCTCCCGCTTCTTCAGCTACATCGGGGAACTCATCAACAAGGCGAACGGGATCATCCTGGACGTCCGCAGGGGCGGGAAAATCATCCTGAGCATCCCGCTGAGCGTGCTCATCCTCCTGCTGATCTTCATGTTCTGGTGGGTGGTGCCCCTGATGGTCATCGGCCTGTTCCTGGGCGCGCGCTACAGCTTCAGGGGCAGCAAGGCGGCCGATGGCGTCAACCGGGCGATGGACAAGGCGGCCGAGACGGCCGAGAGCATCAAGTCCGGCATCAGGAAGGAAGAGAACGGCAATCCTGAGCAGTAAGGCATGACAGCAGGGGAAAAAGGGGGCAATGAAGCCCCCTTTTGCCCTCTTTGGCTTGTTATGCGGCATGAAAAGTGGCAGAATGAGCGGTAAGTGAGCATAGGGGAGGCGAACAGGCTGTGCAGAAGATCCTGCTGGTGGAGGACGAGCCCAACATCGCGCGCTTCGTGGAGTTGGAGCTTTCTCATGAGGGCTATGAGGTCGTCAAGTCCGCCGACGGGCGGGAAGGCCTCGCGCTGGCGGAAGCGGGCGGTTTCGACCTTGTGCTGCTGGACATCATGCTGCCGGGCATCAGCGGGCTTGAGGTGCTGCGCCGCCTGCGCAGACAGAGCGAGGTGCCCGTCATCATGCTCACGGCCAGGGACGCGGTGACGGACAAGGTGACCGGCCTTGACATGGGGGCGGACGACTACATCACCAAGCCCTTCTCCATCGAGGAGCTGCTGGCCCGCATCCGCACCACCCTTCGGAAGAAAGGCGCAAAGGCGCTGCCCCGGCTCTCCTTCGGGACCCTCATGATGGACATCGCCCGGCACACGGTGGAGGCGGACGGGGAGCCGGTCGAGCTGACCGGGCGGGAGTTCTCCCTGCTGCAGGCCTTGATGGAGAACCCCGGCATCGTGCTGAGCCGGGAGACGCTGATGGACCGGGTCTGGGGCTACAATTTCGTCGGGGAAACCAATTTGGTCGACGTGTACATCCGCTACCTGCGGGCGAAGATCGCGGCGAAGACGCCCCGCCGGCTCATCCAGACCATCCGCGGAGTGGGGTACGTCCTTCGTGAGGAGCCGGGCGACGCCTCCTGCGACGGCTGAGCGCAGTACGGCTTTTCGGGGAGTTGAATGAATGGCAAAGAGGATGAAGCAGCAGGCGGCTGACAACAGGCGGATGCATTCCATCGCCCTGAAGATATCGCGGGGCTTTCTGATGCGCCTTGCGTTCACCCTGCTGGCGGTCAACATCCTCCTGACCGCGATGGGCCTTGTGTTCGGCGCGTTCAGCCTTGAGAAGTCGGTGCTGAATGATGCCTGGCAGCTGGACCTTGAGCGCGGCGTCACGGTGCAGCCGGGCCTGCCCCTGCGCCAAACGCTTCAGACCCTCGAATACAGCTTCAGCCTCAGGGGCGGGGAAGCGCACCGCGTCCTCATCGGCCCGGCGCTGTGCAACGCCGCCCTTGCGCTGCTGGTTCTGTTTTCTGCGGAGGGCCTGATGGTCTGGCTCCAGCACCGCGGCGGCAAGCGCCGGGTCAAACGGCTGATGGATCCGCTGCGGCAGATGGCGATGACCGCGCAGGAGCTGAGCCGGACGGGCTTTGATGAGACGAAGGTCCACACGCTGGAAGAGGCGATCGACAGGCTCAGTGTCCAGTCTCCCGGGGCGAAGCTGATGACCGGGGACAGCGAGCTGTCCGGCCTGGAGGAAGCGGTCAACAATCTGATGAACCGCATGCACGAGTCCTACCGCCAGCAGATCCGCTTCGTGTCCGACGCCTCCCACGAGCTGCGCACGCCCATCGCGGTCATCCGCGGCTACGCCGACCTGCTCACCCGCTGGGGCAAGGAGGACCGGAAGGTGATGGACGAGTCGGTCAAGGCCATCCGGGACGAGGCGGACAACATGCAGCACCTGGTGGAGCAGCTGCTCTTCCTGGCCCGCGGCGACGCCGGACGCACGCCCTTCACGCCGGCCCGGGTGGACCTTTGTGAGCTGGCGGGGGAAGCCTATGACGAGTACAACCTCATCAGCAAAGACCACCTCTGGCGCAACCGCAGCGAGGGCAGCGTGCCCGCCTGGGGGGACGAGGCCATGCTCAAGCAGGTGCTGCGCGTGCTGGCGGACAACGCGGTCAAGTTCTCCCCGCCGGGCTCGGTCATCACCCTGCGCGCTTTCAACAATGAACAGGGCATGGCCTGCCTGAGCGTGCAGGACAACGGCGCGGGCATCCCCGCCGCGGACCTGCCCCATGTGTTTGAGCGATTCTACCGCGCCGACCCTGCCCGCGTGAAGGGCGGGGCGGGCCTGGGGCTGTCCATCGCCAAATGGATCATCGACCGGCACAGCGGGCACATCGATATCTACTCCAGCGAGGGCGTCGGCACCCGTTTCACCATCACCCTCCCGCCGGCGCCGGATCAGGCGGAGGTGAAAGAGCCTGCCCCTGCTTTGGCGGGCGGGGCGGGATCGGCCTGAATCCTTAGGTTTGTGAAATGTATATCTGAACTTGACCGCTGCGTTTTACTCATTAACAGATGGATGTCAAAAAGAAAACAAAGAGATCGACGCTATATCCGCAACAGTCCCGCGTCTGCGCGGACTGCCCTGCGTACGTATCGGTGAGCAAAGGGGTCGTCCGTCAGCCTTTCAGGTATTTCTCCCCGAACATGTGAAGGGTCTCGTGCAGCCCTTCGTGCACGCCGCCGCCGATCACGTTTTCTTCAAACGCCTCAAACTGGCTCAGCAGTTTCGCCTGTTCATCCGGGGGCAGCATCCTGTCGCCCATGGGAAACAGGATGGTGTTCTCCTTTTCGATGTGCGCCCGCATGAGGCGGATATAGCCTGACGCGGCCTGCATAAAACTGTCCGTCTCTAATATGCCGCCCTCAGCGGAAGCGCCCATCGCGGCGATGAACTGCCTGCCCTGGGTGTGTTCCAGCAGCATCTGCCCGATGGGGCTTCCCTGATTGGGTATCCCAACTTTCTCCAGCGCGGGGAAGAAGAGACCTTCTTCCTTTCCGTGGTGGCACTTGTCGGCGAACAGCCGCAGAAAACGGACCATTTCCCGGGCGTCGGCAATGTCCGTTTCGCCGGGTTTCTGAGCGGACCCGGCCATTTTTTCAAGAATATCAAGGCCGAACAGGATGCCGTCATGCTCGTTTCTGAGGTCTTCACTCGCGTATGTCATGTGCCGCCCTCCTGTTTGAATATGCTGATTCAGCTGCAGACCGCTTCAGCGATGGCGGCCGCCTTGCTGAGATCCTCTTCAGCGGGGGTCCAGTTGCACCTGATTTCCGGCGTCACCACCTCAAAACCCGCCGCGGTCAGCCGTTCCCGAAGGATCCTGTTCCCTTCGCCGCTCCAGCCGTAGCACCCGAAGACGGCCGCCTTCTTGCCTGCGAACTTGAGCTCCGACAGAAAGTCGAGCCATCCCCCCACGGCGGACAGGATGTTCTGTCCCACGGTGGGGGAACCCAGCGCGATGGCCTTTGAATGGAAGACCTCTGTCATGACGTCGTTCTTGTCGGACTTGGAGACGTTGAAGATCTTCACCCTGGTGTCAGGCGACAGGCGCGTGATCTCCGCGGCGATCCGGTGCGCCAAAAGCATCGTGCCTTCCCACATGGTGTCGTAGACCACCGTGACCTGGTTTTCCTGATAGTTCTGCGACCAGGTATAGTATTTGCGGACGATCTGCAGCGGGTCGTCCCGCCAGATGACGCCGTGGCTTGGCGCGATGACGTCGATGGGAAGGTTCAGCGCCAGCACCTCATCGATCTTCTTTTTGACCAGCGGCGAGAAGGGATTGAGGATGTTGGCGTAATATTTGGCCGCTTCCGCCCACAGAACGCAGGGGTCTGCCCTGTCGTTGAACAGCTCCTCCACGGCATAATGCTGGCCGAAGGCGTCGTTTGAGAACAGGACGCTGTCGCCCGTCAGGTAGGCCGCCATGCTGTCAGGCCAGTGGAGCATCTTCATCTCCACGAACACGAGCTTTTTCCCGTTCCCCACGTCCACCGAGTCGCCTGTCCTGACCACTTTGTAGTTCCACTCCGGGTGGTGGTACTGGCCGGTCAGCGACTTGACGGCATTGGCGGTGCAGTAGATCGGGACGTTCGGGATCCTCTCCATCAGCTTTGGCAGCGCCCCGCTGTGGTCGATCTCCCCGTGGTTGATGACGAGGAAATCGATGCTGTCCAGCGCGATCTCGCCTTCCAGGTTGTCAATGAACTCCCTGGCGTGCGGCTTCCAGACCGTGTCGATGAGCACCGTCTTCTCCTCAAGGATCAGGTACGCGTTCTGGCTTGAGCCGTGGGAGATGGAATAATCCGCGCCGTGAAAGGACTCCAGCTCCCAGTCCACCTTGCCAACCCAGTAGACGTTGTTCTTGATCAGCTTTTTCATTTTATCCTCCTTTGTGAGTGGGAAAGG
>CAZVSG010000134.1:0-4730 GCA_964629345.1 uncultured Christensenella sp.
GAAGTGCTGTATGTGGACACGCAAGGCGATCAGGGACTATATCTTCGGAGAGTACAAGATCAGGATGGCCTTGAGCACGCTGGGATACTATCTAGATCGATGGGGTTTCAGCATTCAACGGCCCGTGAAGCGTGCCAACAAGCAGGATGCCCAGCGTATAGAGACCTGGATGCGACAGGAATATCCTTCCATCGCGGAGAAAGCCAAGGAAGAGAAGGCGGAGATCTATTGGGGGGATGAGACCGCCCTGCAGAACACAGCGAATTACATCAAGGGATATGCGCCAATCGGGAAGACGCCTGTGCTGGAAGTAGAAGCGAAGAAGCTGAAACTGAACATGCTGTCCGCCATCTCCAACAAGGGTCTGCTGCGCTTCACCATTACAAAGGAGTCCGTCAACGCGGATCTCCTAATTGATTTCATGAAGCGCCTGATCAAGGATACCGGACGGAAGGTGCTTCTGATCCTTGACAACCTGAGGGTGCACCACGCCAAAAAGGTGACGGCATGGCTAATGGAACATCAGAAGGAAATCGAATTGTTCTATCTGCCGCCCTACTCACCGGAGTACAATCCGGATGAATACCTGAACAGTGACCTGAAACGCGAAATGAGCAAGCTTCTGATTCCCGGGTCAGAGGAAGAACTGGACAGGAATGCGAGATCAGTGTAGAAAAGAACCCAGAGGAATCGATCCAGGGTGAAGAGTTATTTTGGAACCAGGTTCACGCAGTATGCACGATGAGTCCAATGTTTAATCGGCGGATTAATAAATAACAGGAAGCATACAATAAGGAAGGTTCGCCCAATGGAAAAGGAAATTGAAGAAAATATCCTGGCCGGGCGGAATTTTATGCGATTCTCTCCGGGAGAAGAAGCGTTCGTTTCGGACCAGATGCTGAAAAAGCCTCAGCCGCCCCTTGTCAAAGCACCCATGGGAGGTGAGATCGTTTCCCTTCCCCGGGATTTCGAAAGCTTACCGCTGAATAACCAAATCCTGCAGGTGCTTGCGCAGCGCAAAAGCAGCCGCGTCTATACCCGGGTGCCCGTAAAGCTCCTGGAGCTGTCCTTTCTCCTATGGGCTCAGCAGGGCATCAGGGGTCTGCGCGGAAAGAAATATGCCACCCTTCGCACTGTCGCATGCGGCGGAGCGCGCCATGAGTTTGAATGCTATCTTGCCGTATTGAACGTGGAAGGCTTGAAGGCAGGGCTTTATCACTATCTGCCCATGACGCATGAGATAGAGTTTCTCTCTGCGCCTTCTCAGCTGAAGGGAACAGTGGGCACCGTCCTTGCTGAACAGACCTGGTGCGGGAAAGCGGGCGCCGTGTTTTTCTACAGCGTGGTGCCGTACCGGGCGGAATGGCGGTACAGCGCCAGCGCGCACCGGGTCGCATTGATCGATGCGGGCCATATCACGCAGAATCTCTACGTGGCTTGTTCCGCGCTTCATCTTGGCACATGCGCGATCGCGGCGCTGGATACCGATGCCTGCGATGCCCTGTTTGGCCTTGACGGGCAGGAGGAGTTCATTTTCTACGCTGCTTCGCTCGGGAACATTTCCGAGCGGGACAAAGACAAAGAAGACGAATTCTATGCCTTCCTGAAGGACGAGACGTGATCGGCCAGCCAGTCTTCTCCCCTCGGCATGAAACGCCGCATGACACAGGTCGGCACTGGCGCAGTGTCCACCTTTCTGCCATCTTCGCTGCCTGTGCCTTCGCCAGCCGTTCAGCGCGAGACGCTTTCAGATCTTCCGGCGCCATTTTGGGTTGAGCGCCCCGCCGGCGAATGTTACGATCCAGCCAGGCTGTAAAAGCCGGGCAGACTGTCGCATGGTCAACAGATACAAACAAAACAAACAGCTGAGGAGATCACTCATGTACAAAGTCCTGTTCATTGGGGAAAGCTGGATGGTGCACACGCAGGAAACAAAAGGCTTTGATGTCTTTACGTTTGACCGGTATGAGGAGGCCGTGGATCACATCCGTTCCGCGCTGACGGCTGACGGCGGGGTCGAATTCACGCACATCCCATGCCATCGGGTCGACTATGATTTCCCAAGGTCCGTTGAACAGCTTTCAAAGTATGATGTCGTGATGGTCAGCGATTGCGGAGCCAACACGTTCAACCTTCCCATGGCAACGTTCCTGGGGCTGAAGAAGGAGCCGAACAAGCTCCATGTCATCCGGGACTATGTGGCCCAAGGCGGCGCCTTCGTCATGATCGGCGGCTATCTGACTTTCCAGGGGATCCAGGCAAAAGGCGCTTACAGGAACACGGTAATAGAGGAAATCCTGCCCGTTGAGCTGCTTGCCGGCGATGACCGCTGTGAGAACTGCCAGGGTGTAAGGCCGGTGATAACGGCGCCTGAGCATCCGGTGGTGTCCGGAATCAGCAATGAGCCGTGGCCGGAATTGCTGGGCTACAACAAGCTTGTCATAAAGCCCGGGGCGCAGACAGTGGCCACTGTCAACGGCGACCCCCTGATCGTATTGGGTGAGTACGGGAAGGGCCGCGTGTGCGCGTATGCGACGGACTGCGCCCCGCACTGGGCGCCCATCGGGTTCTGTACATGGAGCGGCTACAAGGCGCTGTGGAACAACATCGTCCGCTGGCTGCGGCATGATTCATAAGCCGGAGAATGGATCGTTTCTGTCCGGGGAACGGAGGGCCCCGGCGTGCCGCTGAAGCGGGGGAACAAGGGCCCTTCACCCCGTGCCGCCATGTGCAGCCTATGATTTGACCTTATCTGAGGTGATTTCTGAATGATCACGAAGCTTATCGGTGCCATTGCGGCGATCCCGGAAGTCGTGTCAATGGGGAAGAGCGGCGGACCGGATCTTCCGCCTGCAGGGGAGGGGGATATCGACATCTTCGTCTTCTGCGACACAGTGCCCGACGTCGCCGCGCGGCGCGCGGCCGTCTGCTCCCTGAGCGTTTCCGACGCAGGGATCCATATGAGTTCTTCTCCTGACAAACATTGGGGAACGTGTGACCGAATTCTGCTTGGAGATATGGAAATCTGCCTCATGTACTTTACCGTCGCCGGCATGAACGATGAGATCGAATCCATTCTTTCGGGAAAGCGCCTGGACAGGGAGGACAACTGCTTTTATCCCACAGGACGCTGCGCATCCTTTCTCAGGATGCACATCCTGCATGAAAAACGGCGCTTTATCGCGGCTGTACAGAACAGACTGAGCGTATACCCTGAACCGCTTGCGGAGGGACTGATCAGCTATCACCTTGAAGCGCTGGCTGATACCGAGGATCTGGAACGCGCCAAAAACCGGAAGGATACGCTCTTCTATCACTTTGCGCTTGATCTGGCGCTTGACCATTTTCTGCAGGCGCTGTCTGCGCTGAACAGATGCTTCTTCCCAAGCCGAAAACGTACAGCTGATTTGATCGGATCATTCCCCATATAGCCCGATCAGTGTGTGGAGCGGGTGCTGAATGCCGTCTCGCTTGGCGCCTGTGAGGATACGATTTCGAAGTCATATGGGGAGTTTATCCTCCTTTCCCGGGAACTCGCGATGCTCTGCGGACAGTCTTCCCGTTTTCAGAGCGACACGCCGGGGGCGGACTGACCGTAAGCAAAAACCAAACCACGTCAGCCTGCCTGGTTGGGTCTCACAGGAGAAATGATCAGAACCGGGAACTGCAGCGGAGCCGTCAAGAGCGCCAAGGGGCTCTCAAATGCTTTTGGGTTTGCCCGGAGCGGGCCGGTTCGCTGCCGTCCGGCGTGTCCAATTGCTTCATGTTCGGATATTCTTTACCGCCTCATTCACTAAAACCGATATGAACAATCAGCTGCGACCAATCCACCCACCCGTCTGATTTCGTGTGGTACCCTCTCCTCTACAAACCAGCGCTGGCCATCGTCCTGGAACAAATAGGTCTTGTGTAAACCGATCCTGATCGAGTATCTGATTCCCTGCCCTCCGGCATTGACGGCGGCGGCCTGCCGAATGTCGAATACCTGATCAATCTCATATCTCCTGCCTTTGAACGCCAGGCACAGCGGTGTTATCTTGCCATACTCATCAACGATTGCTGATACCTTCACATATGTTCTGATCGCCATCGCACATCCCCCCTTCGGAGTGATTATAAATGCGAACACATGTTCCTGTAAAGAGGGCGATGATGACCTGATCTTTTGCAAGCAAACAGGGGGAACAGAACCCTTGAGCGCCTCGCCGGTCTGTGTTACGATGTGTACGGGAATTGTAAAACAACTCAACAGCCGGGCAGCTTTGCATGGTTTACGGAGCCCGGAGCTGTGAGATTGATTGAAGCGTACCCGCTGCTCTAATGCAATAAATGGCATTGTTCAGAAAGGATGAAGCGTGGCTGAGAAAATGAAGACGGGCGCAAAGAAGCCCAAGGTCAAAATGGCATTTGTCATTTCGGTAAGCCTTCAAAAGGGCTGTTACCGGCACATTCAGATAACGCAGGAAGCCACACTGGAGGAACTGAGCAGCGTCATCCTGCAGGCCTTTGCATTTGAGGATGATCATATGCACGCCTTCTTTATGGACAATGTGGCGTGGAGCGATGCTGATTGCTACTATATGGACCCAATGGATGAAGAGGAAGACGATAACGAACGCCACACCTGTGATTATGTGTTGCGCCAGGTGATGCGAGTTGGCAGTAAATTCAAATATGTGTTTGACTTCGGGGATAACTGGCAGTTTCAATGCAAGGTGCTGAGTGAAAAA
>CAZVSG010000135.1:0-4668 GCA_964629345.1 uncultured Christensenella sp.
AAGAACAGGTAGATAAGGTAGGTGCCGATCTCCTGGGATCCGGAGACCTTATCGACCTGATGGCTTCCGAAGGTGGCCACCAGGATGGCGAGCGTCGTGATCCAGATGTACTGGCTGCCCAGCAGGCTCTTGAGCAGCGACAGAACGAAGCTGTCGTTCGGGATCAGTCCGCCGATCCAGCCGGCGAGCAGTTTGGAGGTCATCACGATGGCGGCGGACAGGGCCACGTTGATGGCGATGTCCTTGATGGAGATCTCCTTGCGGCCCCAGAAGGCGGCGGCACGGGTCTTTTCCTTCTCCAATACGTTTTTGTCCAGGCCCGCCTGCACCTCATCCATGTGCGGATGGCTGTACGCCCTGACGAACAGGCGCTGCGCGGGGATAGCCAGCAGCACGAAGAAATACAGGGCCATGAGCAGGTTGTCAGCCACCGTGAGCGAGCCGATGGTCGTCGTCCCCGCCATATAGGTCGCGGCCAGGGCGGAGAAGTTGACGCCGCCGCCGATGTAGGAACCGGTCATGGTCGCTGCGGAGGCGATCAGGTTCTCCAGGTTCGTTCCCCTCAGCAGCAGGAAGGCCAGCACGGCCCCGACCATCGTGCCCACGGAACCCAGCAGGAAAATGATCAGGAAACGTCCCGTGTCCTTCCACATCTTCTTCAGATTGCACTTGATCAGCAGCATCGGGATGGCCAGCGGCACGGCGATGCCCCAGACAAAATCATCAAAGACGGGCGCGTTTGTGGGGATGATCTTGAGGTTGACCATGAGCAGCGCGCCGATGAGCGCGAGGATGGCGCCGGACAGTTTGCTGGCCCACTTGAATTTCTGCTCCAGCCAGATGGACAGCGCCACCCAGCCGCACATCAGGGCCAGCAGCGGCCAGGTCTGCTCGGCGGTGAAGAGAGTGCCGTTCGGAAACATGGGGTACCTCCTTCATCTTGATGATTCTATCCGTTTTATCGCGCCTCAGGGCACGGAAACGCAAGGCGGGAAAGCAGACCGGCTACTCGATCGGGAAGTCGAAGTACGTGTCGGGATACGGCTCAGGGACGGCGATGTAGTGCCACCACTCCTCCTGATAGGGGCGGAAGCCGTTTGCGCACATCGCATCTTTGAGGATCAGGCGGTTGGACTCCTGCAGGGGGCTGAGCCCCGGTGCGCCGTGATGGCTGCGCAGATCCATGAAGTCGAAGATGCTGCCCATGTCCAGTTCCTGCCAGGTGACCCGGTCCACCAGCGTCAGGTCCACCGAACAGCCGCGCGTATGGCCGGAACGCCTGGCGATGTATCCCTTGGGGAACAGGTGCTTTTTCTCCTCGTTGGGGTAATGCACCGCCCTGCGACGGCAATCCTCCGGGTCCTCCGCCCAGCGGACAAAATCGTCCACCGCGTGCTGGGGCCTGTAGGCGTCAAAGATCTTCAGGACATAGCCCTGTCCCCGCAGCGCGGCCGCAGCTGGCACCAGCCTGTCGGCCACCTCCCGGGTGACGACGGCCAGCGGCGCGAGGTAGCCCGCGGCGGGACGGCCCATGAAATTGTCCGTGCCTGCATATTTTGCGTCAATGATGCAATCGTCGAGGACCTCGTCGACATACACGAAGCCGGACGGCAAGCCTTTTTTCGGAACGCCTTTTGTGCTGAGGTTCATGAACATCACCTTTGTTGAATATACACTTCTCTTTTTGGCGCGCAGCGCCGGCAGGGGCAGGATATCACTGAATGCGGCAGGCAATCAATACGATTGCGGAACCATGGCGCTGACTTCAAGAAAGTGGAGAAACTGTGAATATATATACCGCACGCAGGATAACATGTCTATACCGCGTTGTATAGGTTGAATACCGATAACAAGGAGGAAATGATGACAAAAACACAGAAAATACGCATAACCCTGATGCTGGCAGCGCTCATCGCGATCATCCCGGTTTCAGGGCTTGCGGAAATGACCCGGAAGAGCATGACCATCCAGCTGGAAGGCATGCCGGAATAAATGCTCCTGACAGAGTACCGCGCCGAAGGGCTGTATACCGTCTGGTATGACGCGGAACAATTCCTTCCGGTGCCATTGGAGAATGGCATCAGGTTTGAGCTGATGGAGAACCGTCTCTCCGGCGAGGTATCCTTCAGCATTGAGGACACCTGGGATCCTGAGCGGACGGACGAGCCGGGACTGGCGGATCTTCAGGCGCAATATGAGCGCCAGGGCTGGGTATGCGATGGGATTGATGCGGGCGGCATGCTGCCAAAGTTCAGCTTTCCTGATGATCCGGTGCAGGGCTTTGCCGCCCAAAAGGACGGGCAGGAAGCCCTGGTGTACCTGACATGGGTCGCCAGCGGGACTTATCTGTGCGCCCTGCGTTATCCGCTTGAAGCCGCGGAGGGCTGGGGCGCGCGGATGCACTTCATGCTCAACACCCTGGAAGCTTTGCCGGGGGAGTGATCAGCCGCGGAAACGAAACGACAGGACTGCAGGGCCCTGCCGTTCATCATGCTGACACTGAAGTCCATGCCGCCCGCAGGCGGCATGGACTTCAGTATGAAAACACTCCGCAGATCCTGCCTATTGCGGCTGTGCCTGTGCCCCGTGCTGCGGGATGACGGCGAAAAACACCAGATCCTCCGCCCCGTCGTTGACCAGGCTGTGGCCGGCGCCGGGCGGGCAGTACTGCACGCTGCCGGGTCCGACAGGCTCCTCCCCCTGCTCCGTGACCATCTTCCCGGTGCCGGACAGGACGAGGAGGGTCTCGCTGTCGGTCTCGTGGCGGTGAAAGCCGATGCGCGAGCCTGGCAGCAGGCGGGCCTTCAGCAGCCGGTTCACCCCGTCGGAAAACTGCCTTGAAGCCATGGTGCCCTCGCCTCCCCTGGGCTGCGGGATCAGTTTCTCCTGGATCGCTGAGAAATCGATGTTCATCATTCACCTCCGCAAAATATGGTTTCTGCAGTCCAGTCCACAGGATCAAGCCTGGCGGAAACGGCAGCCTTCCGTGACCTGTTTCCTTACAGGTCGTCCACCAGCGCGCTGGACTTGGCGTAGGCGGTGCTGCGCGCCTCAAAGAAATCCGTCTTGATCATGTTGGCGTTGCTGTACTGGGACACCCATTTCATGCTCTCCGGCTCCTTGTCAAAGCCTCCATAAACGGGGTCCAGGCCGATGTTCACGGCGCGCAGGTTGCCCAGGTAGCGGATATAGTCCCCGACCATCTCCCCGGTCAGGCCCTGGATGTCCTCGCCGATCACGTACTGCCCCCAGGCGATCTCCTGCTCGCACCCTTCCCTGAGCATGTCCCTGAACACTGCCCTGCGCCTTTCATCGATCAGGTCCGGTTCCTCCTTCTGCAACTCGTTTAGGATATTGCGGAAGA
Organism: uncultured Christensenella sp.; assembly: GCA_964629345.1. Taxonomy (GTDB): domain Bacteria; phylum Bacillota; class Clostridia; order Christensenellales; family Aristaeellaceae; genus UBA6115. The sequence goes on from CAZVSG010000135.1 coordinate 3,365, forward strand.
GGTACAGATGGGTCGCCTCGTCGCGGTTGATGTAGCGGATCTGCTGGGCGGAGCCGGGCATGAGGTTGTTTCGGGCGAGGTTGTAGAAGAACATGAAGCCGGAGTAGAAGTACACGCCTTCCAGGATGTAGTTGCCCATGATGACGCGCAGGAAGCTGTCCAGATCCTTTTCTTCCTGGAAGGAGTTGTAGATGTCCCCGATGAAGGTGTTGCGGCGCAGCAGGTGTCCGTCATCCTTCCACTGGAAGAGGATGCTGTCGCGCTCCTGGGGCTCGCAGATGGAGTCGAGCATGTAGGAATAGCTCTGGGAGTGGATGGCTTCCTGGTAGGTCTGGATGCACAGGCAGAGGTTGACCTCGTTGGCGGTGATGTACTGGCCGATGTTGGGGAGGTTGGCGGTCTGGATGCTGTCCAGGAAAATGAGGAAGGACAGGATCTTGTCATAGGCCCGCCGTTCGGGGGCGGGCAGGTGCGGGTACTGCTTCTTGTCCGTGGCCAGGTTGATCTCCTCGGGGACCCAGAAATTGTTCATGGCCTGGCGGTACCAGGGGCTGACCCAGGAGTACTTCATGTTGTTGAAGTCGTTGAGGTTGGTGGTGTTGCCGCCCAGCATGCGGCGCAGCCTCACGTCGGTGTCGCCCTGGGGATTGAACAGCGGTTTTCTGACAAGTCTGGCCATGGTGCCTCCTGTTGTTTCTTGATCGCATCCGGTTCATCAGGGATTTTTAAATAAGAATCGATTCAAGGTCAAGGAGTGAAACTCCTTGTCAGGGGGTCTGGGGGATGAAATCCCCCTGCTGTCTCCCCGCTCCTCAGGTCGAGCAGCTCTCGCATTCCTCCACTTCCAGGGATTTGGAGCGGATGTAGTAGACGGTCTTGACGCCCTCCTCCCAGGCCAGCAGGTAGAGGTCCAGGATCTGGCGGAAGGAATAGTCGTTGGTGATGTAGAGGTTCATGCTCTGGGCCTGGTCGATGTGGCGCTGGCGCACGCCGCAGGCCCGCACGCTCCAGCTCTGGTCCATCTGGTGGGCCGCTTTGTAGTACCAGTAGGTCTCCATGGACAGCTGGGGCGCGATGCGGGGCAGCATGCTGCCCTTTTTCTCCTCTAAGAAGAAGCGCTTCATAATGGGGTCGACGCCCGCGGTGGTGCCCGAGAGAATGCTGGTGGAGGAAGTGGGCGCCACAGCCAGCAGATAGGCGTTGCGCATACCCTGCCGGGCCACCCGGCCGGCCAGCTCCTTCCACTGGGGCGAAGTGTAGCCCCTCTTTGCAAAATAGGCGCCGGTCTGCCAGTCGCTTCCCTC
>CAZVSG010000136.1:0-4612 GCA_964629345.1 uncultured Christensenella sp.
GAGCATAAGAGATTCGAACTCTTGACCCCCACAATGCCATTGTGGTGCGCTACCAGCTGCGCTAATGCCCCTTGCGCCTGAACAAGATACCACGGGCGAGGAAAATTGTAAAGGGGTCTTCCTCTCATTTTAACGAAGACCGGGGTGAGAAACAGCGCCCTGTTCCCTTCACTGTTGGCATCATCCTGCAGGTTGACCCTGTTTCACTGAAAGACTATACTCCTGAAAACCTGAGGGGGTGAACAGGATGATCTGCGACAGGATCGAAAGACTGGAATTGTACAGGGGGCTGAACAGCAATCTGGATCGGCTGATCGATCTGCTGCCAGGATTGCATCTGGAAGGCATGCCGGACGGCCAGCATGCGCTTGAAGGGGACGCGCTGATCCTGAACCTGATGACGGTCTCCCAGAAAAGCGGGTCTGCCTGGGAAGCGCGCAGGGAGTACATCGACCTCCAGCTGGTCCTTCAGGACGAGGAGACCGTCGCCTGGACGCCGGTCGATGACATCCGCAATTTCAGCGAGTATGACCCCGGCAGGGACATGATGACGAGCGAGGATGATTTCCCCGGGACGCCGGTAAGGCTTTGTTCCGGGATGTTCATGCTGCTTTTCCCCCATGACGCGCGCCGCCCGGGCATCGGCATCGGAAAGGGCCGCAAGGCAGTGTTCAGGATCAGGGGTACGGAGCAGGCACAGACGCGGGAAGTGAGCGATTCAGCGCTTCATCACCTCGGCACGCGGGAACTGACGACCCGCCGGCTTCACCTGCGCCGATACCGGGCGGAGGACGCGGAAGCGATGTTCAACAACTGGGCCGGCGATCCGAAGGTCACCAAAACGCTGCAGTGGCCGACGCATGAGAACGCCGAGCAGACCCGGGAGCTGCTGCGCGGCTGGGTGAAGGCTTATGAAGGCGGGCAGCTGTACCACTGGGCGATCCAGGAGCAGGGCGAACTGATCGGGGATATCTCCGTCGTGCGCTGGTCTGACAGCAATCTGGACTGTGAGATCGGCTACTGCCTCAGCAGGAGGCACTGGAACCGGGGCATCATGACGGAAGCCCTGCAAAAGGTGATGTCCTTCCTGTTTGATGAGGTCGGCTTCCGCAGGATCATCCTGCGCCATGACGTGGAAAACCCCGCCTCCGGACGCGTGATGCAGAAGGCGGGGCTGAAAGCGGAAGGCTGCCACCGGCAGGAGAGCAGGCGCAAGGACGGCAGTTATGCCGACATCATCCAGTACGCCGCCCTGAAGGATGAATGGCTCAAACAGCAGGGGATCCCCGCGCAGGATAAACAGAATCCTTAGCCTGAGCTTCTCCCAGCCGCGGTCTATTTCACCTCAAAGGCATAGATGGTTTTGGAGCGGAACACCGCACCTGCCCTGAGGACGGTGCCGGGCAGGTGCGGATGGTGCACGCTGTCCGGGTGATGCTGGGTCTCCAGCGCGACGCCGCTGTAGGGCTGAAGGACACCGTGGCTGATCGATCTCCCTTTCAGCCCCTGACCTGAGTAGATCTGGATGCCGGGCTGATCGGTGATGACCCGAAGCCGCCGCCCGCTGTCAGGATCGCTGAGCACAGCGACCTCGCGAAGGCCTTCCCCGGGCAGGACATAGTCAACGTCAAAGCCTTTCACAGCGTCGAACATATCGCTGACGCCGCGCATCTTCAGGCAGTCACCGATGCGCCGGGGGGTGCGCAGGTCATAAGGCGTACCCTCGACCGGAAGGAACGCGCCGGTGGGGATCAGGCCGGGGCCCGCTTCCAGCACGCGCTCGCTGGCCACCTGCAGCAGATGGTCATGGATGGTTCCGCCGCCTGCCAGATTGAAATAGGCATGGTTGGTCAGGTTGACGACGGTGTCCTGGTCGCATTCCGCCTCATAGGCGATCTCCAGGCCGCTGCGTTCATTCAGGGTATAGGTGACCTTCGTCACCATCCGCCCGGGAAAGCCTTCTTCCCCGTCGAAGGAGACGCAGCTGAACACGGCCCCATTGCCGCCCGCCGCGCTGTAATCCCAGAATTTGCTGTGGAACCCGGCATTTCCCCCGTGAAGGATGTTGGTTCCTTCGTTTGCGTTAAGGAACCAGGTTTTTCCGTTGAGCTCAAAGGACGCATCCGCGATGCGGTTTGCCCAGCGGCCGATCGTCGCGCCGGTGAAGCGGTTTTGGCCCTGGTACTCCTTCAGGCTGTCAAAGCCCAGGCAGATGTCGCCCAGCTGTCCGGCCCGGTCCGGGCAGAAAAGGGAGACCAGCCGCGCGCCGTAATTGCTCAGCACGGCACGCACACCGTTTTTATTTTCGAGTGTGATCAGTACGGCTTCCCTGCCTGCGTGATCGCTGCCGAACGGTTGGACCTTCATAGTGACCTCCCTGCATCAGTTGTTGCCGCGCATCATCTTCATCCAGTCGTCGTAGCGCGCGACAAACTCATCGTTGTCTCTTGTCTTTTCCAGCATGGACAGCAGAAGGGAGATGGCCTCCTGCTCACTGGCGGAGGAATTTCCCCTCACCTTGGCGGTGACGTCCAGCTCCTTTTCGCTCAGCAGCAGCTCTTCATGGCGCGTGCCGCTGCGCAGCAGACTGACCGCGGGGAAGAGCCTGCGCTCTGAAAGCTGTCTGTCCAGCGTCAGCTCCATATTGCCGGTGCCCTTGAACTCCTCAAAGATGTCGCCGTCCATGCGGCTGCCCGTATCCACCAGGGCGGTGGCGATGATCGTCAGGCTGCCCCCTTCCTTCAGGCTGCGGGCTGCGCCGAAGAAGCGCTTGGGCCTGTTCATGGCCCCTGCCGCGAGGCCGCCGGTCATCACACGGGCGGAGTTGGGCATCAGGTTGTTATAGGCGCGGGAAAGCCGGGTCAGGCTGTCCAGCAGGATGACGACGTCCCTCCCGTTTTCCACCAGGCGCATCGCCCGCTCCAGCGTCAGCTCGCTCACCTTGGCATGGCTCTCGGCCGGTTCGTCGAAGGTCGAGTAGAAGATGTCCCCGCCGACCGTGTCCTTCAGGTCCGTGACCTCTTCCGGCCGCTCGTCCACCAGCAGCATGATGGTATGGATGTCGGGCTGATTGCGCTTCAGGGAAAGCGCGATCTTCTTGAGGATGGTGGTCTTCCCGGTCTTGGGCGCCGCGACGATCATCGCGCGCTGGCCGAAACCGATGGGGACAAACAGGTCGATGAGCCTGAGCACAAGGTCGTTCTCGTCCCGGTTGGACAGCCGGATGCGCCGGTTGGGGTAAACGGGCGTCAGCTCGTCAAAATTGCGCCGCTGTCTCCCCTCGTTTGGCACGGAAGTCAGTTTGACCGTTTGTTCCGCTTCCGCGCCGTTGACATGGGTGATATAGAGCATCGCGGCGTAACGGTCGCTGTCGCGCTGCGGCCGTGTCTTGCCGAGGATATGATCCCCGTTGCGCAGACGGAAGCGTCGGATCTGCGTGCCGGAAATGTACACGTCGTTCCGCCCCGGAAGGAGGTTTCCTGACCGCAGGAAGCCGTATCCGTCCTGCTGGATCTCCAGCACGCCCGCTCCATCACCCAGTTCCCCCGCGGCCATCAGTTCCGGGATGGCTGAAGCCAGTCTTCCTTCCTTTGCGGTATCCGCCGCCGGAAGATCCGTTTCCGGGAGGGGCATCTCCGGGATATACGGCATCTCAAGCCCGGAAGGCTGCCTCGAAGGGGGCAGCACGGAGCGGAAAGCCCCGCTTGCGTACTCGTTCTGCCTGGGCGTCTGCAGAGGAGCCGCGCGGAAAATACGCGGCTGGGCAGCCGCGGTCATCATCTCGATGGACGGCTCGGGGATCTCAGCGGAGGCATCCGGGCCAAAGCGGGAAGCCTTCGGCGGGACGGTGCGCGGGCGTGCGGCCGGGAAAGCGGCAAAATCTCCTTCCCCGGCATCCCGGAGAAAGGCGCCGGGCTGGCCTGAAGGGGGTGGAAGCTTCGAATGCTGTGCCTGGCTTTGCGAAAAAGGCTGCGGATTATGCCAGGCACGGGATCCCTGGAGCGTGAAGGCCGGCTTGACCTTCCCGGTCGAGGTCCTGTTCTTGTCCGGCCGCGGGCGCGGCTGCGGGGACGTTTCGGCGCGGACAGTCTCCTCGCCGTCATCAATGATGATCATCGCGCGCCGCGGGGCCTCCTTCGCCTCCTTAGCCTCTTTGGCCGGTTCCTCCATTGGTTCGGCTTTCCCTTTATTCCCTGAAGCGCTTTTGAGCGCTTCGCTGATGCGTTCAAGAATCGCAGCCTTGGTCGTGAGAGTCGAGAGCGTGATGCCCTTCTCCCTGGCATATTTCCTCAACTCCACGACCGTCATCTCCGCGAGCGTACTCGTCTCCGACATTTGGGCCTCCTGTATTTTTGGTGAACTGATTGGTAATGTTATGGATCGATCAGGCGATTTTATGAACAGCGTATTCTCCGCCGGGCCGCGCCCGCGTGGATCATCCTGCCTGCCGGCCGGTGTCTCTTTCGTGTCTGTGCCGGTGCCCGGAAAACCGCCGCCCCGTCATGGCCCGCTTCCGCGCAGACAAACAGCCCGTGATCCATGCCGGAAATGTAGAGTCGGACAGCAAAAACAACATGTACCCTGTCTGCGCAGGGGTTTCAGGTCTGATCAA
>CAZVSG010000137.1:0-4607 GCA_964629345.1 uncultured Christensenella sp.
AAAAAAGGCGATGAAGGGGGTTGCTGATTGTCGTTTTATTTGTTTTCGCTTCTGGCTGGCGTGATCAAGGCTGTGATGGTGGTGTTCAACGGCAGCCTCAGCGCGCGGGTAGGCCAGGGTATGGCTTTGGTCATCATCCACATCGCCGCACTGCTGTTTCTCTCGGCGGCTTTCCTGATGAAAAGGGAAAGACCGGATCCGAAGCTGCTGCCTCTGTGGATGTATACAGGCGGACTGATCGGCATTTTCACAACGGTATTCAACAACACTGCCTTTGGATCTATCAGCGTTTCTGCCATCATGGCGCTCAGTCTGCTTGGGGAGAGCATTTCCGGTCTTCTGGCTGATCACTTCGGGCTGATCGGTTTGCCGGTTCGCCGATTCCGTATTCATAAGCTGTGGGGCGGGCTCATGACCATGATCGGGATCGCCTGGATGCTCAATGAGTTCCGCGTGATCCCGGTCGTGATATCCTTCCTTTCAGGGGTTACGCTGCTCTTCTCGCGCCTGGTCAACAGCCGGCTTTCCAGGGAGACCAGCGAAAAAACCAGCGCATGGTTCAGCTATCTGGTAGGTTTGTTCGGCGCTCTGCTGCTTTTGCTGTTTACACAGAACAGTTTGAGCTGGTCTGTCGCGCTCTCCGGTCCTCCCCACATCTATCTGGGAGGCGCGTTGGGCGCGGTGATATTGTTGTTGTCCAACCACATTGTTGGCAGGATATCCTCCTTTTCCATGGGCCTCGCCATTTTTGTCGGAAAGGTCTTCGCGAGCCTGCTGCTGGACATCCTGCTTATGCAGACCTTTCCTGCGTCTACGGCAGTCGGGGGTCTGTTTGTGCTTGGCGGTCTTGTGATCAATCTGCTGCAGGACAGAACTTCCGGTACAAAGAAAAAGCCCGGTGCCGCGCAATCGTCCTCAGTCACCGGACAAAATGCGTCTGCACGCTGATATGCAAGGGAAATGCATATACTCCGCTTTAATACAGGATGCCTTATACATAAAGAACCGTACGCATGCTTGAGCGCCTCGCCGGCTTGTGTTAGGATTTCCCTGCATAAAGGAAGAACGCTTGTGCCGATGAACTGACTTCATCAACTAATGGGTACACAGACCGGGGGCAGACCTTTTTCTGGTTCTCAATCAGCCAATTGAGTGAGAATGACGTAAAGCCCTTTTGCTGAGGGCAGGGAACTTTTTCATGGACGCGAGAACTGTTCGTGGTTTTTCCTTGCCTTTCGCTTGAGTACGACAGCCTATAAGTGAGCAGCGTCTTTCCCGTTTGGAGGGCGCTGTCTTCTGATTTTCCCAATACTCGAAACTGTGACTGTGGTGTTAAGTTGCTTAGAACGATGTCCGAAAAGCAGATCTGTTAAATTTCTTGAAAACGATTCCTGTTCATCTTGATCCTTCCGCTCTTTTTCCTCTGCCTATGTTCCTCAGTTCATCTTGCCATACCAACCAGGCTGACACATTGCATTCAGGTTGTGCAGTCCAGCGCCTGTCTCCCGAGCCGTGACGGCGTCACAGCCACAGGTACAGGACCGGCTGATGAAGCGGCACCTGCGCTGTTTTTTTAAGGACAGTATCTGTCTACTGAGCCGACACAGCAAACGAATCATGATGTTTCCCTGCATCCTCATTTCCATCACGTCTGACCATTCCTTTCATTCCTTGTCCTCAGGCTCCCCGCGCCAGTTTCCTTTACGATCACACTATAGAAACGAATGGGGGACTTGAAGTGTTTTTGTCTCTTGTGATCCGGTTTCTGTTTGTCCCTGCATCGATAGGATACATCGGTCAGACTAAAGGCTTCATAAAGGGGGAATGAGAAATGGATGAAAGTAGGATAAGTATTTTCTAGTGAAGTCTGCTGATCCATGCTCTACGGGCGGGAAATAAACCTAAGTTGATGCGGCCATACCCAGAAGCAGACACTCTGTCGTTATTCCAACACCCCCGCACGCCAAACCCCATACTCCTGCACGCTGACCCGATACTCCCGCACGGAGGACGGGAGGGGGTTGCATTTTTTACCGGAAATTGGAGTGATGAGCGTCCGATGAGGCAAAAGTGCTCTCCAGGATGAAAATCAAGGAGTTCTGACGGTTTGGACAGACCCTTAAAAAGTGAGGAATATCAACGATAAACCAACAAGACCCGCCTCATTTGGAAGCGGGTCTCATCGTATCAAGCCCTGTGATTTTTGTGTATCTGGACTCGAGAATTGATACAACCGCACGGAAGTCGATAGGGGGTTGCATTTAAGGCTTAGGGTGTTGCATCAATGCAACCACATAAACTGGGAACCAGATATGACAACCTAAGCTAAAAACATCAAATATTACATGAAAAGAATACTGATAATATTATCAAGACCGAACTTGGGTTAGTAATTCTTCATCAGTTTACGCCACTCCATGATTTCTTCGGGCAACGGTCTCTTTCCTTTCCGTATAGCTTCTCTGGCAGGGTTAAGCACATAGATCTCCGACTCCTGTACATTTCTGCAGACAGTTGCGACCTGATCAACAATCTCATCGGGGATCAACACAACACCATGTATATCCGCATGTATCAGGTCGCCCGGATGGATCGTCAGTCCGAGGATATTTACAGCACAAGCAGACTCTTCGATATGCGTATAACCTCTCGAAGCCATCAAGTCGGTAGAAAAGAATGTAAACCCAAGTGCATCGCACTCATTAAGATCACGTACCCCTCCTTTTGTGATGGTGCCGACACATCCTAATGCTTTATGCGTTGTAGCTTGTACTTCACCCCAAAACGAGCCGATCGGTTCATTATCTATATCTTGAATTACGGCAATCGAAGGATTAGGAGCGTTATAAACTACCTGGTAATACTCTTGTAGCCTCTTTGGCGCATCGGGCAACGGATATGCGGCTGAGACTTTTGCGGTAACCGCATATCCTACCATCGGTTCAATGAGCTTTGTTCGTAGGATCATCCCAGGCTTTATAAATCCTGATATTGCTGGTCTAATCCCGAACTTCTCAATCGCATTGGAGATCGTAGGAGTATCAAACCGCTTCAGTTCATCAAGTTGTTCTATTGTTAAGATTTTCATAGGTTTTCCTCGCAAAGAAGGGTCGCCTCTTTATCTAAGAGGCGACACAGGCTGTCAAAAAAGCCACCTTAAGGGGCGGTTTTTGGTATAATAGGATTGGGTGATGATAGATGCTGATGAAGGAAACAGAGAACCGCCAGGCAGTAGAGATGGTCTGCACGGACATGTTGGTGCCCGGGGACCATCTGCTGCGGCAAATAGAAGCGGCGGTGGACTTCAGGAAGATATACAGATATGTGGAAAGGCTGTACAGCGAGGACAACGGCCGGCCGGGGGTGGATCCAGTGGTGCTGTTCAAGATGGTTCTGATCCAGCACCTTTATGGGATCCGGTCACTGCGCCAGACGGTGAAGGAGATAGAGCTGAACGTGGGGTACCGCTGGTTTTTGGGGTACAGGATGAACCAGAGGATACCGCACTTCGCGACGCTGAGTTATGCGTTTTGCCAGCGCTTCAGCGTGGAGACGGCAGAGGAGGTCTTCCGCTGGATCCTGGAGGAGGCGGCGGAGGCGGGGCTGATTGAGCCGGACGTAGTGTTCATGGATGCGACGCACGTCAAGGCGAACGCGAACCTGCACAGGAACGTGAAGGCGGCGGTCCCCGTGGCGGCGAAGCGGTACAGCCGGGAACTGATGGAGGAAGTGAACCGGGACCGGGCGGAGCATGGCAAGGAGCCGTTTGACGACGGGGAGAGAGAGCCGGAAACGCGGACGGTAACGATGTCCACCACGGATCCTCAGAGCGGGCTGTTCCACAAGGGGGAGCATAAGAAGTGCTTTGCGTACGGGGCGCATACGGCTTGCGACAGGCACAACTTCATCCTTGACGTGGAGGTCACGCCCGGGAATGTGCATGACAGCGCGGTGTTTGACACGGTGTACGGACGGCTGAAGAGGAACTTCCCGGAGATGGCTGTGATTGCGATGGATGCGGGGTACAAGACGCCCTGGATCTGCAAGCAGGTATTCGACGACGGGAGACTGCCGTCGCTGCCCTACCGGCGGCCGATGACGAAGAAGGGAAATCTCCCCTGGTATGACTACGTGCATGACGAATACTACGACTGCGTGCTGTGTCCGCAGGACAAGGTGTTGGAATACGCGACGACCAACCGCGAAGGCTACCGGGAGTTCAGGAGCGACCCCGGGGTCTGTGAACACTGCCCGGAACTGAAGCGCTGCACGGCGAACCGAAAGCACCAGAAAACCGTCATCCGGCACGTATGGCAGGACTATATCGAACGGGCGGAGGATGTGCGGCATTCCCCCGTGGGGCGGGAGACGTACGGGATGCGAAGCCAGACGATCGAGCGGGTCTTCGCCGACGCCAAGGAGAAGCATGCGATGCGGTTCACGTACTACCGCGGGCTGAACGCTGTGAGCAAGTGGGTGAAACTGAAGTTCGCGGCGATGAACCTGAAGAAACTGGCGATGTGGAAGTGGAAACGGGGCAAAGAAACCCCGCCACCGCGTCCTTTCCCTTCGTTGTTCGTAAGCGTCAAACGCACCCATTCACCCTG
>CAZVSG010000138.1:0-4605 GCA_964629345.1 uncultured Christensenella sp.
GGCGCGGGAACTCAACATTCGTCCTCAACAAAAAACCGTACCAGATCAAACTGGAAAAGGGAACCGATCTATGCGGCATGGGCAAAGCAAAAACATGGATCCTGCTGGCGGAGTACAGGGATAATTCCCTGCTCCGCAACCGCCTTGCCTTTGACCTGGCGCGCGCGGCAGACATGCCGTACACCTCGCAGTCCCAAACGGTGGACGTGTATATCAACAACGATTACCTTGGTGCGTATACCCTGTGCGAAAAGGTGGAGATCGGCGATACGCGTATCGATATCACCGATCTTCAAAAGGAAACCGAGGCGGTGAACGACTCGGCCCTGGATACCTATCCACGGTACGGATATAACAGTTACCGGATCAATACGCAAAAGGGCTATAAGATCCCCAACAACCCCGAGGACATCACCGGCGGGTACCTGTTGGAGATGGACTATAAAATGCGTTATGACGAGGAAACCAGCGGTTTTGTGACTGCCAGAGGGCAGGCGGTAACGGTCAAAGAGCCGGAGAATGTGTCCGTGCAGCAGGTGACCTACATCGCGGGCCTTATGCAGGGGTTTGAAAACGCCATCCGAGCAAAAGACGGCATCGACCCGAAAAGCGGCAAGCATTATTCCGCGTTTGTGGATCTGCGATCACTTGTGCAGAAGTACATCCTGGAAGAAGTGCTGAAAAATCGGGACGCAAACCGCTCCAGCCTGTATTTCCATAAACCAGCGGACAGCGAGAGCACCGCCGTATTTGCAGGCCCTATGTGGGATTACGACGCAGCCGTAGGCAACTATGCCACGCAGGAGGGTGATAAGAGTCTTTTGCCGACAGGGTTTACCGTCAATAACGACAGCGGCGAAAATTTCTACATTTTCCCCAGATTGTATGCGCATGCAGATTTCCGCGAGGCTGTCAATGAAACGTACCGCAACACGTTTGTGCCCGCGCTGCGCGTGCTGCTGGGCCAGGAGAAAGACTCAGGCGGTCCGCTGAAATCGCTGCAGGCGTATGCAGATGAAATCGTCTCCTGCGCGGCGATGAACTTCGTGCGCTGGCCGGTATTCAATATCAAGGCCCGAATTGCCAAAACCGGCGCGAATTATCAGGAAAACATTGATTACGTGCTGCAGTTTCTGGAAGCACGCATGGCGTTCCTGGATGTGGAATGGCCTGCGCAGTGAGCGGTCGGTGATCGTTTGCCAGCACGAACCTGTATGCCTGCGCACGTGCCGGACGCAGGATAAAGCCCTTGACGGGATCTGTCTGCCCAAACGGAGAAAAAGGCGAGAAAAGAGGAAGATAACCTCAGGACTTGCACGGCCATTGCAGCTGCAGCATGGACTGCAGGAGGTTTCGGGCTCACAGGATGCGATGTGTTGATTCCGCTTGCCAATGCGCCTTGTCAATCAGCGGCTACCTGATCTTTCCTTGTCACAAGGTCCAGGCAGGCCGCCCCGATGATGCCGGCGTCATTGCCCATCGAGGCTCTGATGACGGCCGGCCCTGATATTACGTGATAACCCAGGATAAATCCGGGCAGCAAACGATTGACACGGGAGAACAGCGGATCGCCCGCACCGCTCAGCCCGCCGCCCAGAAGCACCAGGCCGGGGCGAAACGCGTTGATCAGGCCGCCGATGGCCTGGGACAGCCAGAGGCAGTACTGATCCACCACCCCCCTTGCCGCCTCATCCCCCTGCTGCAGGCAGTCAAAAGCGGTGTGCCCGTCGATCTGCCCGCCATGCTGCCGAACGTACGCGCTCAGGAGGCTGAGCGGCGCTTTCTCAACGGCCTCCCTTGTCAGCGCGATGAGACCGGTAGCGGACACCATGGCTTCGATGCAGCCGTCCGCCCCGCACGTGCAGGGGCGGCCGCCTGCCGCCAGAGGCATATGCCCCACTTCCATGCCCATGCCGTCGCAGCCGGAAAAGAGCCTGCCGTCGATCAGGATTGCCCCGCCGACCCCGGTGCCCAGGGTCAGCATCAGAACATTGCGTTCATTTTTCGCACTGCCTGCCAAAGCTTCCGCCGCCAGCGCGCAATCGGCATCATTGGCGATCATCACCGGAAGGCCGGTCTGCTCCCGCAGGGCTTCCTTCATCGGCGCGTTTTCCCAGCCAGTATTGTTGACAAGCGCAAGCCTGCCTGTGCCTGGGTTCACCGTGCCGGGCACGCCCAAGCCAATGAAGGGCAGGTCGGTCATGGAGAATCCCACGTCCCGAAGAAGGCTTCCGGCGCATCGGGCAATTTCACTGACCGCCTGACCGAAATCATCCGGTGTGGGAAAGGCCGTGCGGCGGATGATCCTGAATCGCTCATCAACCAACCCCAGCTTGATCGTCGTACCCCCAAGGTCGGCGCCAAGTTTCAATCTCATAACCGGATCTCAGACGGGATCCCAAACAGCGGATCGATCGCCGGGAAACATATGAGGGCAGAAGCTGTTCCAGGCAAGATGGTTCTAAGGCCTGAGCCGGGGAACGCAGCCCTTGTCATTCTCATCACGAACCTCCAGTATCCTCTTGGTCAGGGCGGCCATGACGCAGCCCGGCAGATTCCGATACCAAGCCGGGGTTGATGCTTGCAGCGATTGTAATACTTAACGAATGAGTAAACGCACCGATGGGACGTGGATTTTTCATGGCTCCGCTAAGCCGAGAGAATGAGGCGTAGTCGCAGTCTACACCGAATGAAAGAGGCAACGCGGAGACGGAAAAAGACCGGCTCATCAAAGCGTTTATGATTGAGTTTAGTATAACATAAAATCACACACAGCAGACAGCAGAACGGCATCAGTGATCAGCGGGACGATCATTGGTCCCGAATGATCCCATCCTTTACCGTGCCACGAAACGGCATGGGGTTCACACTGTCCCTTCAATGAAAGGCGCACGCCTGCGTTGGGACAGGCGTGCGCCGGCCTTCATGCCGTCATTGCTTACTCTACGCCCATGACTTCCTTCCAGTTTTCCAGCGTCGCGATCTGCCCGCCGGTGGGGATGAATTTGCCCTGGATCACTTCGTCGTATTCGGCCTCAACAGCTTCACCGTTGATCAGCTTATGAAGCGTCTGCACGCACTGATACCCCATCTGGTAGAAATCCTGCCCGATGGCGACGTCCAGCACGCCCAGTTCGAAGAAAGCGGGGGTCGTTTCGTTAAAGATGTCGATGGTGACGATCTTGCGGTTCGGGTTGGCAAGCTTCCAGGCGTTTGTTTCCGGCATCGCCGAAACGTCCACGGAATAGGGCCAGCCGCCGGACATATACCAGGCGTCGATATTGTCGGCGTTGGCGGCGGTGTAGTATTCGATGCCGTTGATGGCTTCGTCCACGTTGTCGTTGCAGGGCAGGGAGTATACGACTTCGATGTTGGTGCCCTTGATGGCATCCGCAAAGCCCAGTTTGCGGGCTTCGATGTCGTTCGCGCCCGGGATGCCCTCGAGCTGGGCAACGCGGACCTTCTCCAGGCCGCTGTCCTTGTACAGGTCGATCATGTACTGGCCAGCCAGGAAGCCGACCTTGTAATTCTCAGTGCCCACATAATACTCCCGCTTGGAGTTGGGTGAGTCGACGTCGTAGCAGATGACTTTGATTCCCGCGTCGATGGCGGCGTTGATGGCGTCCTTGAGCGCGTCGCCGGTGGTGCAGGAGATGGCGATCCCGTCAACATCACCACGGTCGATCAGGCTGAGCATGATCTCATTCTGCAGTTCGGCTTCCGCGCGCAGGGGGGATTGCCATTCGGTCTGGATTCCAAGCTCTTCACCAGCGTCCTTCACGCCCTGCTCGGCCGGCAGGAAGACAACGTTGCCAAGCTGTTGGCCGATGACGACGATCTTCTCCGCTGAGGCGGCGGACATGACGCCGATGCCCAGCAGGAGAACCAAGAGGATGGAGAGACACTTCTTCATGAAAAGAACCTCCCTTAATATTTTACCGGGGTTTCCCCCAGGTAAGTCCATGTTTGCTTCAGCGCCTGGCTTTGCGCAGCTGGTCGATGGTGACGGCGGAGATGATGACGACCCCCATCACCATCGTCTGCCAGTAGCTTTCAACACTCAGCAGCACCAGCGCGTTGCGCAGTACGCCGATGATGGCGGAGCCGATCAGCGTGCCGGTCACAGTGCCCACGCCGCCGGCCATGCTGGATCCTCCGATGATGACCGAAGCGATGGCGTCCATTTCAAAGCCGCTTCCTGCCGTCGGCTGCGCCACGCCGACTTTGGAGGCGTTGATGATGCCGGCAAACGCCGCGCAGGCGCCTGCCAGGACAAAGCCGAGGATCTTCAGCGCCCTTGTGTTCACCCCGGAGATCCGCGTCGCTTCCTCGTTGCCGCCCAGCGCGAAGATGCGCCGTCCGGTCTTGGTCATGTTGCGGAATACCGCAAAAATGACCGCGAACAGCACCATAAAGTAGATGGGTACGGGGATGTCGAGGATCTGCCCCTGCCCGATCCATTTGAAACTGTCGGCCATTCCGGAAACCGGGTATCCCCTGGTAAGGACGTAGCAGATCCCGCGCACGATCTGCATCATGCCCAGGGTCGCGATATAGGAGGGCAGGCGCAGGTACACCACCAGCGCCCCGTTGGCAAGGCCGCAC
>CAZVSG010000139.1:0-4501 GCA_964629345.1 uncultured Christensenella sp.
CCCCGGTTCAAGGGAGTGTTCGGTAGGTATTCGACGCTGCCGGCGCACATGCCCATGACCTTCGCGCCGAAGGACAGCGCGTCCCCAGGCCTGTACAGAGGCCGGACGTAGCGCTCCACCAGTTCCGCCGCGTTCTCATTGGGCATGATGAAGTGCGTCTGGATCGCGTACCTGGCATAGCACCCGCCGTCCGCGCCCTGGATGACCCCCCGGTCGAAATAGACCAGGGAACCTTCCTCCCGGCGCTGTTCGGGCTTGTTCCTGAAGCCTTTTCCGCCCATGGCATCTTCCTCCGTCCGGTTCTGTTGATTTTGCTGATTCATTCTCCTGAAAACAGGGGATAGGTCGCCTGTATCTCCTGATAGGCGCTGCTGTCAGGCAGCCCGACCCCGTCGGCCGCTCGTCTCAGCCCGGCGTGGAGATCTATGGATTCCTTCTGACCCTTCGCTCCTCGACACGCCCTGATGACGAAAATTCCTTGTGCATCTTATCACCCGCGGTCAGGCGCGGTCAACAATCGGGCTTTGATTGACGAAGCGCGGGGCGCACAGTAGAATGAGGCGAGAGTTGGCTAAAATCTCGGTGAAACGGGGGATTGATATGGATTTTACCGGCCGGATGATTTTGTCTTTTCTGGAGGAGGACGATGAACGCCGTGTGCTGTTTCGGGTGCGGCCTCTGCTGAGCGCGCAGGGAGCGGTCACACAGGAGGAGATCGAGGAGCTGGAACAGGAAGGGTATCTTCGCATCGCTCCGGACAAGCAGGAACAGCATACCTTCAAGGAACGCATGCGCGGCATCGGACGGCTTTGCCTGATGGATCTTCGCGATACGGCAGGGTCGACGGGCAAGATCCGCCCGAACAAAAACTTCGCGCCCAGCAGGGGCGAGAACAACCGCTACATCATCTATTCAGACGCGGTCAAGCCCTTGCCGGCGGATCTGGTGTACGAGGTCGTCCCGGAGGACCGCCGCGCCGACCCGCTGACGCAGCAGTATTTTGTGCGTTCGGGGGGAAGGATCAACGGGCCGTTCAGCGCTTCGGAGGCACTGGGCTGTCCCCCCGCGCGCTCGCTCCCCCCGGATTGCGACCGCCTTTTTCTCGTGGAGATGCCCGACGGGAGCAGCCGGATGTTTTTTTGGCCCGGGCAGGCAGAGGAGCAGCCGAAAGCTGCCTCTTCCGCGGCGCATGAGGGTGAGCCTGCAGCGGAACCGGTCAAGGAAACGCGGGGACAGGAGCCGCCGGCGCAGGATTTTATGTCGGCTGTGTCCCTGGTGCATCAGGCATTGACCGATGCCGGATTTGACCTTCCTGTAAACCGGGCCGCGCACCTGCTTCTGCTGTGCCTCCTCTCGCCGAAGCTTCAGCTGAGCGGGGACTGCCTGGCGGACGCGAGGCTGGCTGCGGATCTCCTGTCAGCGCTGTTTTTTGACGCTGAAACAGAAAGACAGACGGAGCAAGGCCCGCCCGCGCGGCTGCTGTGCTCGCAGGGAGAACGGATTCCTCAGGCGCAGGAGTACATGGCGCGGCCCTGGCCGGTGTTTCACCTTAAGAGCGGAAGCGGATGGCCTGCCACAGCCGTTGGGCGGCACGACGCCGTCGATGCCCTCCGGCTGTATCCATGCCTTGAAGCGGCTTCCCGGCAGATCGCTTCACAGACAAGGCTTCAGATGGACGCGCTGACGGGCGGGATGTCCGGGAAAGACTTCCAGCTTCCCCTGTTGATCCGTCAAAACATCCTCAGATTCGTCTGCCTCGCCTCCGGCGTCCTTGGCAACGGGCAGGAGGAAGCGCTGCAAGCCGCGGTTGACGCCTGGGCGCTGCCCTGGCTGCGCTTCTGCGGCATGGAGGAAGACGGTTTGGATGGGATGATGAGGCAGTGAGCGAGATCACCAGCACCGCCAACCCGCGCGTCAAGGCATGGCGCCAGCTGCTGTCCCCGGATGGGCGGCGTGCCCACGGGCTGTTTCTGGCGGAGGGGGAGCACCTGGCCGGGGAGGCTGTCCGGGCCGGCGCTTCGGAGTGCATCCTGATCTCAAAAGAGCATCTGGATCAATACCGGGAACTGCCGCATGAGGGGCTGTCTGTGATCCCCGTCAGCCAACAGGTCATCGCCTTCCTCTCTGACAGCAGGACGCCGCAGGGGATCCTGGCAGTCTGCAGGATGCCTGAACCCCAGCTGCTTGAAAATGCAGGACCCCGCCTGGTCGCGCTCAACCGGGTACAGGATCCGGGAAACGTAGGGGCCATCCTGCGGACCATGGACGCCGCGGCCTTTGACGGCCTGCTGATCGACCCGGGCTGCGCCGACCCCTTCTCCCCCAAAGCGCTCAGGGCATCCATGGGCGCGGTGTTCCGGGTGCCGGTATATCCCTGTAAAAGCCTTGATGATGCGCTCGGGCGGCTGCCCGGCCACGTCCTTGTTGCAGGGGACCTGAACGGCGCGCCGTATTACGGACATCCGCCGTTCGGGGACAGGGTCTGCCTGATGGTGGGCAACGAAGGGTCGGGGCTGGAGGAGGGGCTGCTCAAACGCGCGGATCACCGCCTGAAACTGCCCATCCCGGGCGGCGCTGAATCGCTCAACGCCGCCGTCGCGGCCAGCCTGATGATCTATGACATCCTGCTGCGAAACGAATAAATAAGTGGGCGCATGTTATGTGCACGCTCTTTGCCTGGGTGCGGTCTATTTCCTGACGAGCCGGGCTAGGACAATGATCAGGCACGCGCCGGCCACCGCGACGATCAGGGAGGCGAGGCTGAATCCCTCGTTGTAGCTGATACCCAGCAGCCCTGCGACGAAGCCGCCGACCACGCTTCCGATGATGCCCAGGATGACGCTGGCTATGAAACCTGTGCTGCTGCCCATGAGTTTGCCGGCGATCCAGCCGGCCAGAGCGCCGAATACCACCCAAATCAACAGATTGACGATCATAATGACCTCCTTGTTTCGTTTGACTGAACAGGGAACGGTGAGAATATACCCTCTGCCGGTCACCGGTCATTTGGGATCTTTCGCCTGTTTCACGGCGGGTATAATCCTTTTGTCCGGAGGTGAATGAAATGGAAAACCTTGATGAGAAACTGAAACGGATCGTGATGGCCGGCATCGGCGGGATCATCAGCAGCGTTGAGAAGTCCAGGGACGCGATCATCGGCTTTGCCGAAAGCGAACTGGCGCAGGAACTTGCCCAAAAAGGGGAGAAAGCCGTAGAGACTGCCGTTCAGGCCGGCGGCAGGGCGGTGAAGACGGCCATTGACGCGGTGAAGGACATCGGAAAGCAGGACGCGCAGGGCGACAGAAAAGCGTACCTGGCCTTCCTTGCGCGGCAGATCCACGGCCTTGATCAGGATGAACGGGCCGCCGTCCACGCCATGGTCGGGGAGATGGACGGGAAAAACACCGGGGCCTCAAAAAAAGCGGCTGATGAAGCCTGCGGCGAGGATGAGCATATCGGCAAACCTGGCGTCACGGATTCGGAATACGACCTGGACATCAGGCGCCCCGGGGAGGACGGAGGCCAGCCGGGGAAAACGGCCGGCGACCCGCTGTCCTCCGCGACCCCGACAGCCCCTGATGATGACCTGAACGTGAAAAGGTCCCAGACCAACAACATGAACGAGCACCTCAAGCAGTCCGTTCCGCCTGATTTTTAGGACGGGGGCGGTTTAATTGACCCGAATCGCGCCCATTCCCGCAGCGCCGATACTTATCTGATACCAAAATCCATCCGCTGAAAATGAGCCGGATGGATTATCCATGTACTTTGATTTCCGCAGAACAGGCCCCCCGTCAGGCATCCCGTCCCCTGCTGTGCAGCAGGCGGCTGCGCAGCTGCCAGAGCCTGTCGGACAGGTCAACCTTGAAAGCGCTGGGGTTGACAAGCCGCAGGTGCTGCTCCCAGATGGTCTTCTCCTCCTGCTGCCTGAAAGCCTGGATCTCCTTCAGCGACGGAAGCTCATTGGCCGGACGGCCGCCTGCGATCAGCGGCTCCAGCATCTTTCTGACGGAATACTCCGTGAGCGTCATCCTCTTCCAGGTATCTTTCGGATCAAAGATCGTCAGTGGTTTGGTCAGGCTCTCCTCTTCGTCATCCAGCGCGATGAGGTCCGCCGCCGCCATCCCATTGGAGGTGTACAGCCGGTAGAGTTCCTGGCGCCCGGGCAGGGTGACCTTGTCCGGATTGTCGGATACCTTGATCTTTGGCATCAGCACCCCGTCCTCCTCCAGCGCGCACATCTTATACACGCCGCCGAAGGCGGAACGGTCCGCGCTGGTGATCAGCTTTGTGCCCACTCCCCACAGGCTGATCCGCGCGCCCTGCAGCTTCAGATCGCGGATCAGGTACTCATCCAGGTCGTTGCTCGCGCAGATGAGGGCGTTCCCAAACCCCGCCTCATCCAGCATTTTCCGCGCCTTGATGCTCAGGTAGGCCAGGTCGCCGGAGTCCAGCCGGATGCCCAGGGGCTCATGGCCCTGTTCACGCAGTTCCCTGAACA
>CAZVSG010000140.1:0-4482 GCA_964629345.1 uncultured Christensenella sp.
TTTCAGCAGGCTCCTGACCATATCCACGCCCTCTTTTCTGTTCATCGCCCAGAGTATACAGAAAAAAGACCGGTTTGACCATCCGTCCGGGGGAGGGGACCTGACCCTGTGTCCGGGGAGGCCGCGGCAGGTTGATTAAACTGAAGAAAAATGACCCATGATCTCTGTAAGATCATGATGATTTTTGGGGTGAAAGCAGCGCCCTGACCTGCGCCTCCCGATCAAACAGCGCGCAGCCGCCCGGGTGCGCCTCCCCCTGCGCGTTCAGCTCCCGCACCTTCAGGAAGAAGGGCGAACCCAGCGCGTCCAGCAGGGTATGCTCGCGCAGGTTCATGTCCGAGTAGGGGGAAAACGGGCAGGGCTCCACCGCGCCGTATTCATTGACGTGGAAGAATCCGCGCCCCGCCGCCAGGCAGCCGCCCATGTGCTTCTCATCCCCGGGGAAGGACAGGAAGATCATCCTGGGGAAACGCCCGCGCAAGGCGTTCTGTGCCTCCTCGATCCTCTGCCGATCCGCGTCGTCCGGGGCAAGGCTTTCGGTGCCGGGCGCGACCGGCACGTACTCGATGAAAAAGACCAGCCTGCAGCCCATTTCGCGCAGGGTCCCTATAAAATCCTCCGACGTGGCTTCCGCAAGGTTTTCCGTCGTGATGGTCAGCGATACGCCGTACAGCAGCTTTTTCCCATGCAGGGCATCAAGCGCGGCCCGTATCCTTTGGAAGGAACCTTCGCCGCGCCGCCTGTCCGTCGCCGCCTCCCCGCCCTCCATGCTGACGACCGGAACGAGGTTCCGATGCCTGTCCAGCAGCGTGAGCAGCGGCCCGTCCAAAAGCGTGCCGTTTGTAAAAACTGGAAACAGGACGTTCCTTTTCTTCGCCGCAGCGCGCAGCACGTCCTGCCGCATCATCGGCTCGCCCCCTGCCAGCAGGATGAACGGGATGCCGGCCTCCTCTGCCTGGGCGAAGATGTCCCCCCACTGGGACGCGTCAAGCAGGGGGACGCCGCCTTCCTCCCCGCACCGTCCGTTTGCGCGCGCGTAGCAGCCCTTGCAGAATAGGTTGCAGGTGTTGGCGACGCTTGCGATCAGGAACATCGGGATGTGCAGGCCCTGCGCTTCCAGTGCCGCGCGGCGTTGTTCCATATTGCGCTGGGCGGTGTGAAACCGGGCCAGGAAGACGGTCTCCCTCGGGTTGTGGAGCGTTGTTTTCAGGACATCCTGTATAAGCCGCTCCGCACCTTGGTTCAGGTATGCCGTCAGGTCAAAAACATCGGACATGGGCCATCCTTTCCGATTCTGAGCGCTCCGGGATCACTTGCGTATCCATTATCTTCAGCTCGCGGCCTCTTTCAAGAGAGCATGCATTAAAAATGCATGAGAACAACCAAAAAAAACCGGGGACGCCGGAGAATGACGGGTCATCCGCCTCCGGATCCGGCCGTGTCCGCATCAGCGCCTGGCACTGCGGCTGCGCTCTTGAGCTCAATGAGCGGTTCGTGGGTCTTCCTTTGAGGACAAAACGCAAACGCAGTCCTGTGACCGCCGATCGCTGCGGCAGCCTTTGCCAATCATTCGCAGGTCGGAGAAGCGTTGATTGATCTTGACGCGCAGGAAAAGCAGGAACCCCGGGTCTGATATCGGGATCCTTCAACAAGCATCAGGAAATGTCACCCGATGATCCCCATCTGTCCGCATCAAGCCGCCCGGCTGTTCGCGGGGCGGCTGATTTTCTGCGGGGAGGTCAGGCCTTAATCCATCAGCCGGACCAGTTCCACCACCCTCTTAAGGTAGGAGGGGTCCTCAAAGGAGAAGGGCACCAGTCCATCCAGACCGGTGCTGTAGGATACTGGGCAGTTGATATACAACAGTACACTGGGGTCGCTGTTCAGCCAGGATGGCACGCTGTAGGGGACTCCGAACTCCAGCCTGACTTCCGTCAGCTGGGAAGGCTTGACGGTCTTTACGCTGCGGATGTCGGGGAAGAAGGTGAAGAACTCATCTTTCTGGTTGACTTTTACTCCATTGACAAGTAAGTAGGTCACGATCGTCATGCCGGACATCACTGTGACCTTTGCTTCGCCGACTGCCTGCAGTGTGCTGCCAATCAGGGGGAAACGGTATTCGCCGTCCGCGCTCAGGTCCATCGGGGTGAACATATAGTACTCGTCTGTCAGGTTCTGGCGGAAACTGAGGAACAGAGGGCCTTCGCTGGTCAGGTACTTTCCGCCGCCCGATGACTCGGGCTTTGGGGTCTGGGTATCAGGATTTGGGGTGGGCGTTATACGGAAGGGGATCGCCTCAAAGAGCAGGTTGAAAGTGGGCCGCGGCGTGGGCGTGCCAAACTCGGGACCCCAGTACGTACCATCGCTGCCGCCATCGGGGATGCTTGCTTTCACGCCGCAGGGCGCGAAGGGAAGAAATGTTCCGGCCAGACCGGCCAGAGCGGCGGCTGAAGACAGCAGGGCAAGGGCCGTCATCACGGCAAAAAGCCTTTTCATTGGGTTACCTCCTGATCAGGTCCTCCTTTAAAATGATGCAGATGTTTCGTTGATCCGTTCCTGTGTGCCGGCCGGTCCCGCAGGCGCAGGCCGCTTCGGCTCTGCTCCGGGAAGCGGCCGGGATGAACCGCCTGAACGGCGGCAGAACGGGCGTTTTCTCACCAATGCATAGAAAGGGTCGGAAACAGCGCCCGGCGCAGCGGCGGGGCGACAATCAGAGCTGAGGCTGCTGTGTTCTGAACGTATAGCCTGAAGATGTCGGGATTGCCTTTGGTCAGACAGCAGGTGTCGGGAAGCGATGGTCAGGCGGCTGCGTTCCAGGATTCTGCCTGTTCCTGCATCACAGGGCAAAGGACAGGGACCTGTGGATTGGGCAACAGAGGGAACGTTCTGAATTCCGCTTCCTCAGGAGAACGGAATCGTCAGGGAAAGCATGTCAAACAGGCAGTCAAGGGTCGATGGGCTTTGGCATCTCAGCATTCTGTCAGGCAGGGAGAAACAGCGGACAGGAGAGCAGAAACGTGGAACCGGGAAGGGGCAGGGGTCCGGAAAGGCAGGGCCGGATGCCTCCCCCGGACCGTCAGGGGGCAGCGGCTGACAGCCGGGTCTTTGCCGGAGTCTTAGTCATGGATGGCACTGTCGTAGTATTTGTATTGAATATTGTTCCTGTTGCAGTACTCCTCGGCGAAGGAGCCTTTGAGAACCGTCAGGATCTCCGGCCCCAGGGGAAGCGCATTTTCCCCGATGAACAGTACACTTCCGGGAATCATCAGTTTCAGAAGGCTGCTGCAGCCATAAAACGAGTAGTCCCCGATCCGTTCGAGATTTTCCGGAAGGGTCACATCTTTCAGGTTCCGGCAGTCGGCAAAGGTCGCGTGCTCAATGCTGACAACCTTTTCCGGGATCACTGCGCTTATAATGCCGGTGCCGGAAAAGGCGCCGCCGCCGATGAAGGAGACGTTGCCGGTGAACGTGACGGACGTGAGGTCGGAGTTGTTGGCGAAGGATGTGGTGCCGATCCTGACAACGTTCTCCGAAAACCGCACGGACGTGACGCCGGGACAGGTGCTGCACGCGTCGTTCCCGACGCAGTACGCGTCGATATCCAGCGCGCCGCCTGGCAGCGCGGGCGGGCGGCACACCAGCGTATTCCCCTCAGCCGTCTTCTCAAAGAGCATCTTCTCCTTCAGATAGAAGGTCGGATGGTCGGGCGCGAGGCTGATCTTCTCCAGGGAAACGCTGCCGACAAAGACGTTGTTTCCGTTAAAACTCTGAAGACCCAGGCCGATAAAGACGCTTTGGAGGGATTTGCAGTAGGAGAAGGCGCCTGTCTCAACGCTTGTCACATTGTCTGGGAGGATCACGGACTCGAGGCTGTCGCAGCGGTTGAATGCATACTCTCTGATGACTTTGACCGTTTTGCCCAGGTTTAGGATCCTGAGCCTGCTGCACTGGGAAAATCCCTGGCGGTCTACCAGGACAACGCCGTCGGGGATCGTGACGCTTTCCAGGCTGGTGTTGCCCTGAAACGCGCTTTCGCCGATGCTCAGGACAGAGAATCCATCCAGCTGCCGGGGAATGACCAGATCGGTCTCCTTGCCATGATAGGCGGTGATGGAAATACTGTCAGGCACGGCACTGTCCCTGGTGTACTCATAATCGCCCGAGGTGTAAACTTTCCCTTCCTCCAGCGCGGCTCCCGGCAGGATGAACGCCAGAAGCAGCGCCAGAACAAGGGCGCCGGTTCTTTTCGCCATATTTGACCTCCTTGCAGGTCGCTTCCGTCACAGAGTGCCCATTGCCGTCTTGCATCTTTATGTTATATGACATGTTTGCCGGATCGCCGCGCCCGGGGAGGCCTGCCCGACCCCCTCTTCATTGCCGGCTTTTCTGGCTTCAGCGTACATTCATCAAGGCGCAATGTCAACCATGCGACGTACCTTATATACATTGAGCGCGAAAGCAGAGTCGTGCCTCAGATAAGAA
>CAZVSG010000141.1:0-4422 GCA_964629345.1 uncultured Christensenella sp.
CCCGCTTTGTCTTGATGCTATAATAACGCAGAATTCCCGACCGCCGTCGGTGAAGGCTCGAATGCGGCGGCAACCGGTTTGGGTTTCTGCTGTGCCTGCACAGAGTATCACCGGCAAATGCGGAACGAATGGAGAGAACAGCTTACGCGAAATGCAGCGATTTGGGATTCCGGGTGTGACAGGCCATGAAATGGATGCGTGCGCTTGTCCGGGAAGCCGGAGCGATGTGGATCCTGATGCTGGTGTTCATCGCCGGGGCGCTCAATGCCGCCGGCTGGCTGCAGTACGGGCAGACGCTCTCGCATATGACGGGAAACCTCACCCGTCTCGGGTTCTCCTTTACAGGAAAGGACAGGGAAGCCCTCACGCTCTTCATGGTCTGTATTCTGAGCTTTTTCTTTGGGGCGACCCTGTCCGGATACGGTTTTCCGGAGCATCGGGTTGGGCTGTGGCGGCGCAGCGGTATAGTGCTCATGGGGTGCGGCGCTGTCTTGATGCTGGCGGAGATCGCGCAGATGCCACAGGACGCGCGCGCGGCTTCCCTCGCATTTGTGCTGGGCGCGCAAAACGGTCTTGCGCTTCGTTACCGCGGCATCCTGACCCGCACGACGCACATGACGGGGCACTTGACGGACTGCGGTGCGGCGCTGGGGCGGATGATCCACGCCCGGTCCCTTCATGGGGACAACCTGCGCCTTTTCCTGTTTCATTTTCTCTGTTTGTGCTTTTTTGTGTTCGGCGTGATCACAACCGCGCTTTCCAGCGTCTGGCTTGAGCGCAGCCATTCCCTGGATGCCATTGAGCTGGCCGCCCTGTTCTACCTGCTGGCGGGTGCTGGAACGGTTGGCAGGGGACTGCTCGCGCGTCGTGCCGGCTAAGCTGCTGAGTAGATTCGAAATTGATGATTGAAATGGAGTTCCCTGCGGGTCATCATGCATTCCATTGCCACTCATTGGGCCATACCCTTGTCCGAGCGGCCGAACGGCAAACGGAGAGGAAACATTGGATAAACAGCGGATCATCGCGCATCTTGAGCAGCCAATAAATGTCCTGCTTTATGACACCCTCCCGTCAACCAATGATGCTGCCAAGACGCTTGCCCGGCAGAATGCGACTCATGGTACAGCGATTCTATCCGAAGAACAGACTGCGGGACGGGGGCGTTATGGGAAGCGGTTTTTCTCTCCGTCCGGTGGTCTTTATTTGAGCATGATTCTGGACTGCGCAGGCCTGCAGCCCGGCTTCCTTACGACACTCGCGGCCGTTGCCGCTCTGCACGCGATCCGGCAGGCCTGCGGGCTGGACGTGAAAATACGATGGGTCAACGATTTGCTGTATGAGGGGCTGAAAGTCGGGGGGATCCTGACGGAAGGGATCCTTGTATCCGGTCGCCTTTCCAGGGCGGTCATTGGAATCGGCCTCAACACCGGCCGGGCGGAATTGCCGGCCGATCTGGCGATGATTGCGGGCTCCCTCAATAGAGATGGAGAATCAGTCGACCGGGAAAGGCTCGCTGCATTGATCATCAACAACATGATAAAAGGACTTCCGAAGATTCCCGAACATATGGAAGAATACCGCATGAACTGCGCGACTCTGGGCAGGCCAGTCCATTTCATCCTCAACGGGGAGCAGCATTCGGGCATCGCATCTGCCATAGAGGAAGACGGAGCGCTGCTGATCCGCACGGAGGAAGGCCTGTATAGGTTGGCCGCCGGTGAAGCCAGCGTCAGGGTCGTGGAGGATTCGGTGAAGATGCCGATGTCTTGACATTGAATGAACGCAAAGCAAGAGCTTTCTCCAGCCTCTGTACAAGGGCAGGCGCTGCGAGGGATTTAAGGAGATCGCCCGGGAGAAAGGGAAGCACAGCAACAGACAGGATTTCCGGAATCGGTTTTCCCATCAGAAAGATGAGCCAGAGCGCTCCGGGCACATAACAGGCAAGCACCGCCAGGATACAGATGAAGAAGCGCCTGCTGTAACAATGGGCCCAGCCCTGAAGCGCGGAAACGGTTCCGGCAGCGAACAGGTAACCCATCAGAAAACCGCCGCTGGGACCAAGCAGTACCTGGGGGCCGCCGCTGAAACCTGCGAAGACAGGGATGCCTGTCAACCCCATCAAAAGGAACAGTCAGACAGCGGCCACCGCCCGCCTCCAAGGCAGGATGAGCCCGGCAAGAAGCACAAAAAGCAAGGCCAGGTTGACCGGCACCAGGGGCAGCGGGATGGCAATCTGGGATCCCGCTGCGATCAGCGCTGTCAAAAGGGCAATTTTCAGTTTTCCTTCTGTTTCATGTCTTTTCCAGGCTTTCAACGGATTTCCACCTCAATCAAATAATCCGGTTCTGTTCTGCCTTGATCTGAAAACGCATTGTTACGTGTATCCTTCTGTGCCTGGTCATGCGCCTTCTGCTCATTCGCTTCTTAAGAGTTCGCCGCATCCTAACACAGGACACTGAAACGCTCAAGGACTCGTTCTTCGTGTTCATGGTGAACTGCAAGAGTTCTCACCTTGCAACAGCAAGGGGTCATGTTTTCCGCTTTATCATGCTGAATGATATTAGCAGGATGCTGTTCGTGGTTTCACGCCAAGTTCTCCGTACTGCTGCCTCTGGCTGTTCCTTTAGCTTTGGAATAGGTTCGGAGGTTGTCTTTTGGACTTTTATACCGGGGTTGAACAAAAAAGCATTGAGAAGTTTTGCGGTCAGTGTATAATGTAAAAAATCAGTGTTCTGGCGGCAACGCCGACCTGTTGGCTGGAGTGCTGTTTCTATTCCTGGCGCTCGGTTCCTTGTGGGGTCATCATGTGCCATGATGTGCGGAGAAAAGCGCCGACGGGGAGTAAAGGACAGGTTCCTGAAGGAAGAGGGGTTGAGCGGAATGGGATACGACACGCCATGGTGGATAACGGTCCTGCTGGCGGCGGGAACCATATTTTCAGGTTTAAGCCTCCTGACGCTGCTGTCCGTCAGGACGCGCCTGCCGGTACCAAAACACAGTCAGGACGGGCTTTTCCCGGTTCCGGCAGCGGTTGCCCGGGAGATGGCATCAGCCGCTGTGGAAACTGCATTGGCTGCCGATGAATCGGCATGGCCGGACAGGAAGAAAGTCCTGGCAGCAGTCTCCGCAGCGCTCGCTGAGGCCGAGGGGACGGATGTTCCGGGATTTAGGATCGTTTCATTCAAGAGGAGGGGACAGGCATGAAGATGTACAGGGTGATCGTGGACGGGCAGGAGTACGAGGTCGGCGTGGAGCCGCTGGATGCGTCCGAAACCAAGCCAAAGCAGCAGGAAGCCGCGCCTGAAAAAAAGCCTGAGATGACGGTATCGCCCGAGAAAAAGCCTGAGCGCGCTGTTCCGCCGGCCGGCGGAGAATCTGTCCTGAGCCCCATGCCCGGGAACATCCTCTCCGTCAGCGTCCAAAACGGCAGTCCGGTCAAAAAAGGCCAGGTTCTGATGATCCTTGAGGCCATGAAGATGGAAAACGAGATCATTTCCCCGCGGGACGGGACGGTAGCCTCCGTGAACGTGCGCGGCGGCATGGCCGTAAATGCGGGCGCCGTGCTGTGTACGCTCCAGTAGGGCCGATACCGGAGGCCTCGTCATCACCGCGGGCGTGTTGAACACGTCGTTCGCCTAAGGAGGGAATATATTGGAGAACAAGAGGCTGCTGGTCACAGAGACCATTCTGCGTGACGCGCACCAGTCGCTGGCTGCGACCCGCATGCGTACGGAGGATATGCTGCCCGCCGCCGGGATCCTGGACAGCATCGGATACTGGTCCATCGAGTGCTGGGGCGGGGCGACGTTTGACACTTGCCTGCGCTTCCTCAACGAAGATCCCTGGGAGCGCCTGCGCGCCCTGCGCAAAGCACTGCCCAATACGAAACTTCAGATGCTTTTGCGAGGGCAGAACCTTCTGGGCTACAAGCACTACGCCGATGACGTGGTAGACGAGTTCGTCCGTCTGTCCATCAAGAACGGCATCGACATCGTCCGCGTGTTTGACGCGCTCAACGACCTGAGAAACCTGGAGACCGCCATCCGCAGTGTCAGGAAATACGGGGGAAAGGTGGAGGCGGCCATCTGCTACACCACCAGCCCCGTGCACGACGAGGCCTATTTCGTCTCCCTGGCCCGCCGGATGGAGGAAGACGGCGCGGACACCATCTGCATCAAGGACATGGCGAACCTGCTGCTGCTGCCCGCTGCCGCCGCCAGCCTGGTGGGTGAACTGAAAAAGAAGATCAGCGTTCCAATCCACCTGCACACCCACAACACCGCCGGGGTAGGCACCGAGGATTACATGGAAGCCGCCCGCGCCGGCGTGGACATCGTTGATTGCGCGCTGTCCCCCTTTGGCAGCGGCACTTCGCAGCCGGCGACAGAGTCCCTTGTGGCCGCGCTGCAGGGCACCCCGAGT
>CAZVSG010000142.1:0-4298 GCA_964629345.1 uncultured Christensenella sp.
TCCAGCTGCTGCTTGCGCGTCAGCTTGACGAAGTTGACCGCGTAGCCGGATACGCGGATGGTCAGCTGCGGGTACTTCTCCGGGTGATCCATCGCGTCCAGCAGCAGGTCACGGTCAAACACGTTCACATTCATATGGTGGGCCATCTGACCGAAGTAACCGTCCAGCATGGCCGCCAGGTTTCTGGAGCGCTCCTCGATCTGCTTGCCCAGCGCACGCGGCACAATGGAGAAGGTGTAGGAGATGCCGTCCTGCGCGTACTTGTAGGGCAGCTTGGCGATGGAGTTGAGCGTCGCCAGCGCGCCGTGGGTATCGCGGCCGTGCATGGGGTTGGCGCCGGGGGCGAAAGGCTCGCCGTGCTTGCGCCCGTCGGGCGTGTTGCCGGTCTTTTCGCCGTAGACCACGTTGGAGGTGATGGTCAGGACGGACATGGTGTGCTTGGCGTTCCTGTAGGTGGGATAATTTTCCAGCTTTTCGAGGAACTGTTTCACCAAGTCGCGGGCGATGGAGTCCACGCGGTCGTCATCGTTGCCGAACTTGGGGAAATCGCCGACCGTTTCAAAGTCATAGATGATGCCCTGCTCGTTCTTGATGGGGCGGACGGTGGCGTACTTGATCGCGCTGAGGGAGTCGGCCACGACGCTCAGCCCCGCGATGCCGCAGGCCATGGTGCGCAGGATATCCTTGTCGTGCAGGGCCATTTCCAGCGACTCATAGCAATATTTATCGTGCATGTAGTGGATGACATTGAGCGTGTTGATGTACAGCTTGGCCACCCAGTCGAGTATGACGTCGTACTTTTCGCGTACGTCGTTGTAGTCGAGCACATCGGTCTTCACGGGCTCCAGCTTGGGCGCGATCTGCATGCCGCTGATCTCGTCCTTGCCGCCGTTGATGGCGTACAGCAGTGCCTTGGCCAGGTTGCACCGGGCGCCGAAGAACTGCATCTGCTTGCCCACGCGCATGGCGGACACGCAGCAGGCGATGGCATAGTCATCGCCCCAGTATTCGCGCATCAGGTCGTCGTTTTCATACTGGATGGAGCTGGTCTTGACCGACATGTGCGCGCAGTATTCCTTAAAGCTGGCGGGCAGGCTGGTGCTCCACAGCACGGTCAGGTTGGGCTCGGGTGCCGGGCCCAGCGTATCCAGCGTGTGCAGGATACGGAAGCTGGACTTGGTCACCAGGGTGCGGCCGTCCATGCCCATGCCGCCGATGGCCTCCGTCACCCAGACGGGGTCGCCGCTGAACAGCTGGTCATATTCGGGGGTGCGCAGGAAGCGCACGATGCGCAGCTTCATCACGAAGTGGTCCATGATCTCCTGGACTTCCTCTTCGGTGAGGAGCCCCTGCTTCAGGTCGCGCTGGAAATAAATATCCAGGAAGGTGGTCACGCGGCCCAGGCTCATCGCCGCGCCGTTTTGCTGCTTGATGGCGCCCAGGTAGCCGAAATAGGTCCACTGCACCGCTTCCCTGGCATTGCCGGCAGGCCTTGAAATATCAAAGCCATAGGCGCCTGCCATGACCTTCAGCTCCTGCAGGGCTTCGATCTGGTCGTTGATCTCTTCGCGCGCGCGGATGTTTTCCTCCGCGATCACGTCCATCTCCAGCTTGTGCATCTGCTCGTTCTTATCGGCGATCAGACGGTCAACGCCGTAGAGGGCTACGCGGCGGTAATCGCCGATGATGCGGCCGCGGCCGTAGGCGTCGGGCAGGCCGGTGATGATGCCGGCCTTGCGCGCGCGGCGCATTTCCGGCGTATATACATCGAACACGCCGTCGTTGTGCGTCTTCCTGATGTGGCGGAAGATATCCTCCGTCTCAGCTTTAACGGGTTTGCCGTAGTGCGCGGCGGACTTGACCGCCATGTTGATGCCGCCATAGGGCATGAAGGCACGCTTGAGGGGCGCGTCGGTCTGCAAGCCGACGATCTGCTCCAGATCCTCGTCGATGTAGCCGGCCTTGTGGGAGGAGATGGTCGAGATGGTCTCGCTGTCCACATCCAGCACGCCGCCCTTGTCACGCTCTTTCCCGTACAGGCTGAGCACTTCGGCCCACAGGGCCTTGGTGCGGCCGGTGGCGGGTGCCAGGAACTCAGGGCCGCCCGCGTAAGGCGTGTAATTGCGCTGAATGAAATCGCGTACATCGATCTCGCGCGTGTAAGCCCCTGGCTTAAAGGAATACCATTGTTCGTAGTTCATATGACTACTCTCCGTTTCCGCGCCCCGACCCGGCCTGTAAGCCCGGCCCATCTTCCATGACCCTGAGGTCATTGTGCCTGCCCAGTATCCGGAGCGGTTTGTCAGATATTTTGCACGCCTGTTAGTACGTGCTAACAAGATTGTAGTACTCTTTCATATGAAATGCAAGTTTTCGACAAGCGGGGTCCTTCACTCAATTCCGTGAAAAGTTACCATGGCTGGGGGTAGGAGAGTGCCAGTTTTCCTACTGCAAGAAAAATGGCTGTGCGATATCCCTCAAAGGTATGATAGCCTCGCGCTTTTCTCTTGGCTGTTTGAATCAGGCTGTTCATGCCTTCCGCGAATGCATTGCTTATTCGTTGTTCAAAGTACGCAAGGATCTCTTCCCTGTTCCTTCGCAGGCTCGCTGCCGCTTCTTTCATGGGTGCAAGCTTGCTGTGCATCATCCAGCTGGTCAATCGCCTCATGACACTTTCCGCCTCAGGTCTTGTCTGGCTGAAGTATAAATCATCCAGTTGCTTCACCATTCGAAATGCCCGCCCGAGCTTTGGATATTCCTTGCTCATTTCCTGCAGCCGTTCCCTTTGCTGAGCGTTCATCCTGTGTTCAGGAATCATCAGCAGCTTCTTGCCCGCCCCCCTGCTTCGCGCCGCCTTTCGCCCCTGTTCTTCCCTTCTGACTGTGTCCATAGCGTCCAGCATTAACTTCTTTACGTGAAAATGGTCATACACCACTGTCGCCTTAGGAAAGCAAAGAATTGTGGCCGCCTTGTATACCTTTGACATGTCCATGCTGACGGACTTGATCTTGTTGCAGTCGCCTTTACGCTTCTCAAAATCCAGGGAAAACCGCTCCACCGCCGCTACATCCCGTCCATCCTCAACGCCAATGACGCGCCTTTGGGCAGGAGCCCCGATTACAGTAACATAGCTTTGTCCGCGCTTGAATGAGGTCTCATCAATACTCAGTTGGTTGACGGCACTTAAATCGTCTTCTCTTACTGCTTTCTCTACCCAGTACTTGGCGATATGCAGCATGGCTGTCCGGCTGATGCGCAATATGCGCCTTGCTTCATTGAGCGACATGATTTGCGCCAGCAGCATTGCGTATCCCTCAAATCCTAAGGTAAACCTGGCGTATGGGCTCTTTGCCCACGGCGCATTGACCACCCTGATGCCATGTTCTGTACACGATACCCTCGGCCGTCTGCTGTGGATAAAACAGGGATACAGAACAACATCCGCATGACGCCAGACCCGTTCATCCTCCTCCTCATCATATCGTCTGCATAGTTTTCCGCATTCGGGGCAGGGATACTCAGCCGTCTTTCGTCCGCTAATGTAGACATGAACCGCTCGTTCCTGTTCATCAAACAGCGCCTTTATTACATGCCATGGCTCCCTGAGTCCTAATGATTGCTCAAACATTGCTTGAAACTTAAATACTGGTTCCATTCATCTCACCTCTTGGCACCAGTATACATCCTTATCCCCGTTTCACGGAATTAGATAAAGAGCCACAATCGGGGGCAGTGTGTCATGGCATTTCCAAAGATATGAAAACAAAAGAGACGCCGCGGCGCGTCTCTTGATCGGATCGGTATCCCGATGACTCAGGCCAACGATGCCCCCAGCGCTTTGCAGGCGGCAACAGCCTCGTCATCCGGCTCGTTGCAGGCGATTACGCCATCAGACACCAGATCGGCGCCGATGGACCTGCAATCGTCCTGCCATACGCGCATCCACTCGCCGTCACCCCAGTCATAAGAGCCGAACAGCCCGATTTTTTTGCCCTTCAGCTTTGGACGGCAGGCTGTGAACATCGGCTCAAACTCATCTTCCTCCAGCACCTCAGCCCCCATCGCGGGACAGCCGAAGGCAATCGCGTCAAAGCTGTCCGCCTTGGATGGATCAAATTCGGAAGCGGAAAATATCTCCGCATCAGCGCTTGCTTCCCTGGCGCCCTGCGCGACTGCATTTGCCATGGCCTCCGTATTGCCGGTGGCGCTCCAGTAAACAACGGCGATTTTGCTCATGCTATTGTCCTCCTCATTTTATTGGTTTGCCCGATTTGCACTGTAAGATCTTCAAGTGATTT
>CAZVSG010000143.1:0-4283 GCA_964629345.1 uncultured Christensenella sp.
GCCATGGGCGAGCTGCTGGAGACGGTGGAGCGCGCCTGCCGGCACCGGGGGCTGAGCCCTGTGCGGCGCACAGTGCGGCAGACTGAACTGGCCCTGCTGTTCTGTGGGGCCGTCGCGCTCACCCTCTTCCTGAGCGTCAGCGTTCAGGCGGCCTGGTACCTGCTGGGCGGTTATGCGCTGTGCTGCCTGTTTGAGCTCATCAGCATCAGAAGGGCCGATGTCATATCCAGGGAGGAGGGAGAGCCATCCTGGGGCCTGGGCGATGAATACGCTCAGCTTGCCCAGGTCAACGCCTACAAGGTGTTCAGGGCTGTGATGATGATCACGGTCACCGCGCTGCAGGTCACGATGATCCTCATCTATACCTTCATCGGCACCACGGCTGACAGCCTCCTGTCCAGCCTGCTCATCGCCTTTTTCTGCACCTTCCTCGCCCAGTGGCTGACCACACGGCTGTTCAGGCGCTCCCTCGCCCGCCATCGACTGGAACCATCGACTGCCCTGCTGACGGGGCTGGTGCTATGGTTCCTGAGCCTTGTGTCCTTTTCCCTGCGCTCCTTTGATACCGGCGCGGCGTTCAGCTACGCCGCCCTGGCGCTATGCACCGCCGGCGTGACGATGTCCTCCCGCGCGCTGGAGGTGATGGAGCGGGACATGCGCGACGTCGTCCGCTTCGCCACCGGCTCCCCGGCCGGGGAGGCGCTCGTCCAGGGCCATGCCGCGCTGAGGGAATACAGCGCGCTCATCGGGGGGATGATCGCGCTGCTGGGGCTGGCGGTGATCACGCTGATCTCCGGCGGCAGCATCACCGGGGAGCGCATCCGCCTGGTCACCCAGCCGATGCTGCTGCTACCGGCGCTGGCGCTGGTAGGGGCCGCCGTGCCAATCGCCCTGCGTTTCCCGCTGGACAGGCATGCGATCACGAAGGTACGCACCTTCCTGAAGATCAAGGAGAACGGGGAGACCAACCTGCCGCTGCAGAAGCAGCTGGAAGACCTGGTCATCAAGGTGCACCGGAAACGCTACGGCATCAAGCTGCTGATCCTTTTCCTGCGCCCCTTCTTCTACAGCCGGGTCATCGGACAGGACAAGGTCAGGCCGGAGCCCGGCACCAGCTGCGTGTTCACCTGCAACCACGGGGAGATCTGGGGGCCAGTGGTCACCAACCTCTTCATCCCCTTCTCCTTCCGCCCCTGGGTGATCAACGAGATCTCCGAGGCCAGCGAATCCACCACCTATCTCTATGACTATACCTTCAAGCGCCAGAAGTGGCTGCCGGAGAAGCTGAAATGGCCGGCGACCCGGCTGACGACGGCCTTCCTCAAATGGTGCATGCGCTCCCTGGACAGCATCACCGTATACCGGGACAGCCCGCTGGCGCTGATGCGGACCTTCCGCGACACCGCGGCCGCAATGGAGGCCGGGGACAACATCCTGATCTTCCCTGAAAACCCGAACGACCCAAGCCTGGAAAAGCCCGGCTACCTGCACGAGGGAATCGGGCCCTTCTTCTCCGGCTTCGCGATGGTGGCGCAGTTCTATTTCCAGCACACCGGCAAACGCGCGCAGTTCTATCCCATCTACGCGGACAAGAAGGCGCACACCCTGACCTTCGGGGAGCCGGTGCGGTATGACCCTGACGTCCCCGCCAATGAGGAGAAGCAGCGCATCGCCGACCACCTGCGCAATGAAATGCTCCGCATGGCCAATGAGAGCGCGGCGCATGAGGGGAGGCGCGCCTGATGGCGGCCCTGCTGTTCCTGCTGGTCTATCTGCTGGCGGGCGTATTCATCATCCGCTGCCTGCTTCCGCGGCAGGGCCTTCCGGTCCGCCTCTGGCTGGGCCTCAGCCTGGGGCTGTTCCTTCTGATGTGGCTGCCGGCGCTCATCGCCTTCCTGCGCCCCTTTGACATCCCCGCGCACGCCCTGTCCCTTCTCCCCCTGGGGCTGGCAGCTTTCCTGGCCGTTCTGTTCAGGGACAGGACCCCTCCCGGCAGGTTCAGGCAGGAGGACAGGAAAACGCTGGTCCTGCTGGCGGCCGTCGCGCTGCCGCTGAGCCTGATCGGGCTGTACCTGCAGCACACCCACATCCTGCGCCCCCAGGACGGCGCGCTGTTCACCGGCCAGGCCACCTACGGGGACCTGCCGCTGCACCTGTCCATCATCACCTCGCTGCCGGGGAAGCAGCTGCCGGCGGACTACAGCATCCTGCCCGGCGCGCTATTGGGCTATCCCTTCCTGGGGGACAGCCTGTCCTCCTCCCTGCTCCTGCTGGGCTTCAGCCTGCGCGCGGCGGTCATCGTGCCGGGCGCCTTGATGATGACGCTGGTGTTTTCAGGTTTCCTGCTGCTGGCCCTGCGCTGCTGCGTTTCCCGGCGCGCGGCAGTGCTGGCCGCGCTTTTCGTGTTCATCAACGGCGGCCTGGGTTTCCTGTACAGCGCCGACCTGGCCGGGGTCAGCCTGGGCGCGCCGGGGAACAACCAGCTGCAGCAGGGGCAGTGGCTGGACCGCCTGGGCACCATCCTGTACGGCTGGTACCAGACCCCCGCCAACCACGCGGAGTTCACACAGTACAACCTGCGCTTCAGCAACATCGTGGCCGACATGCTGCTCCCCCAGCGGACCTTTCTGGCCGGCTGGGCCGTGCTGCTGCCCTGCCTGTACCTGCTGCTGGACATGGCAAAGGAAGGGGAGTGGCAGGATCGGCAGCTGGTCCTGCTGGGGTTCATGGCGGGCGGGCTGCCCCTCATCCACACCCATTCCTTCCTGGCGCTGGGGCTGTTCTGCGTGGGGCTGATGACCATCAGCCTGCTGAAAAAGGGGAAGCTCCGTCCCTGGCTGCTCTTTAGCGCGCTTGCCGCTGTCCTGGCGCTGCCCCAGCTGCTCGCGTTCACCTTCCGGCAGTCCTCCGCCGGAAACTTCCTGCGCTTCCAGTTCAACTGGGTCAATAACGCCGGCGGGGACGGGCTGCGGGACGGCTATCTGTGGTTCTACGCCAAGAACATCGGTCTGCCCTTCCTGCTTTTGCTCTTCGCGCTCTTTGAGCGGGACGCCTGGCACCGGAAACTGTTCTCCGGCGCGTTTGTCATCTTCATCATCGCCGAAACGATCCTGTTCCAGCCCAACGAGTATGACAACAACAAGCTGTTCTACGTCTGGTGGGCGGTCTGCGCGATGCCGGCGGCGGATTTTACGTTCCGGCTTTTTGACAGGCTGAAGGGCCTGCGCGCCCGGCCGCTGATGGCGGTGATGGCCGCGGTGATGATGTTCACAAGCGGCGCGCTGTCCATCGCGCGGGAAACGGTGAGCGACTATCAGATGTTTTCCGCCGAGGATTTATGGCTGGCATCCTATGTCACGGATGAAACGTCCGCGGACAGCCGTTTTATCACCGGCACCCAGCACCTCAACCCCGTCAGCGCGCTGGCCGGGCGTGAGATCGTCTGCGGGCCGGACCTGTGGCTGTACTACCATGGATTTGACACCCGGGCGCGGCAGGAAGACATCCGGGCCTTCTACAGCGATCCCGACTCAGCGCGCGATGTGCCCGTGAAATATGCAGCCGGCTACATCCTGCTGGGCCCGCACGAGAGGGAAATGGGCGGCAGCGGGGAAAAACTGGGCGCGCTGTATGAGCTGGTCTATGAGAGCCCGGAGTATTCTGTCTACAGGGTACCGGAGGGCTAAACCAAAAGTTCTGTTCAGGAGGTATAATGTGGAAGATCTGATTCGCGGTTTTCTCCAGTATTCCCTGCGCTATGACCGGCCGGTCAAGCTGGTGTGGTTGGCGGGGGATGGGATCAAGGCCGGCAACGTCACCGTGCGGAGCCTGGAAGGGGAAACTTTTATTTACGTGACCGCACGCAAAAAAACGCCGCAGACGATGCGCCTGTCCGACGTGCTCAGCGTGTCCTTCGCCCGCGGGGACGACGGGAACCCGATGAATAGCATGAAGTAGGAGAGCGGGAACAGCGATGGGGAATAAACTGATGGCGCTGCGGGAAAAGAACCCGCGGCTGTTTGAACTGGGATCCTATCTGTTCTTCGGGGTGCTCACCACCCTGGTCAACTGGCTGGTGTACCTTGCGCTCACGGCGCTGCTGGGCCTGTCCGCCATGGAGCAGGGCAGCGCGGAGTACCTGCTCATCGCCAACATCTCACAGGCCGTCGCCTGGATCCTCAGCGTGCTGTTCGCCTACGCCACCAACCGCCGCTTCGTGTTCCGGAGCGAAACCGACGGGGGCGGGCGGCTGCGCGAGCTGTGGCTGTTCGTCTCCTCCCGCG
>CAZVSG010000144.1:0-4176 GCA_964629345.1 uncultured Christensenella sp.
ATGCACGCCGGGCTGCAGAGGCTGACTGTCATATGAAGCAGGATGGTTCTGTTACAATCAGGATAATCCCCACCCATGCTTCCCGTTCATCCGCATCCCTTCCCAGGCTGAAGGCTTTTTGGATCTCCCATAAAATAACGAACTGCAATAAAAGTATACGTTTTGGCCCTCTCCAATGCAATCCATTGCCCTTGATATTCCCGGGAACACACCGAAAAAACAATGGGTCCGATTTCCCCTGTTGAACACTTGCAGCCAGAGCAGCTCCTTTTGTCAGGCAAGGATCATTCCCGATCCTGCAAATCGTCGGCGATGATTCCCTGCAGCGAATCTGCCGGCAAGCAACGTTTCTCTCTTGGGGGTCCATACACGATGCGCTGTTTATGCAGCCACGGCCTTTAGGTGTTTCAAATCATCCAAAAGCCGTTGAGTGTGTTCGTGCTGTCAGCGGCCAAGAATGAGCAAGAAGACTCGACGCTCCGCTTCCGCTGCTTCCTGAGCGAGCCGGCTTGTCTTTTGAAGAGCATCCTTCTCATCCAGCGCAGGATAAATGTCATCAGATGCAAAACCTCCCCTGCTGGCACCGTCTTCAACCGCCGTCACAGTTTCCTTGCCGATTACAACCATTTTATCACAGCAGCGCGCAGCGTGCCGACCTAAACGTCGGTTGTATTCCTCTTCCTGACTTCCCTGATTGCGTAAACCGGGCGTCAGCAGGATGCGGCATCCCTCACAATCCTTCAGCATGGTCAGGCTGTCCTTTGCGCCTTCAAGGCCGGTCTGACAGCTGTCATCCACCACCGTGATGGAATCAGGCCAGCTTGTTTCCAAACTGCCGCCGCGCCTGGAAAAGGCTGCCTTTTCGCTGATGTAAGAAAGCCACTCCCCTTCAGGCAGCACGCGCAGGTGCCCTTTCCGGGGCCTAATCGCGGCAAGAGCAGGAAGGATCATATCAAGTGTCATCCCTGAATGCAGCGCAAGTCCAATGGCGCCGATACAGTGCAGCAGGTTGAAAGCCCCCGACAAAGGGATGCTGCAGGCGCAGCTGAGCTGCCCTTTATCGTGAAGAATAAATTCGCTGCCTTCCAGACGATATTTGATATCAGACGCCCAGATATCCAGATGGGATGGCACTCCGCCGCCCTGGTAAATGCCGTAGCGCAGCAGGGGCAAGGAATCGACCTTCTGCTTCCGCAGGATCCCGTCCTCATAATTCATCACAAGCAATCCATCCGCTGTTCGCAGGCAATCCGCCATCTCCATCTGCGTCTCTGCGATCTGGTCAATAGAATTGAAGGTTTCCATGTTCCGTTCAGCAATTCCGGTGACCACACCATAATCCGGCATCAGTGTCGCACAAAACTCCTTCACATCTCCCTGGTGTTTGGAAGCAATCTCAATCAGCATCAGGTCGCAGTCGGGTGTCAGACCTTCGCGGATCAGCTTTTCCGCGTTCTCCAGAGAACCGGCCTTGTCAGCCTGCGATCGCAGAACTTTGTACTCAGCGCTGAGGATCTGCGAAGCAATATCGATAAAATTTGATTTACCATAACTGCCCGTGACACCCACAATGCGCAGCGGCTTTCGTCCGGAATCCGCGCGCGTTTTGGCAAGAACCGCAGCGATGCCGTTGACAGACCGGAAACGCCTGCTAATGTCCCGCTTTTCAAGCGGGCGCAGGAGCGAGTTGGCCAGAATGATCCAGATATCAGAAAAAAATCCCAGAAATGTCAGCACAAAAGGCAGTTCCCACCAGAAAGAGTTCCTGAACAAGACCCCCATCAACAACAGCAAGGCGGAGAACAGAACGACAGCCCCTGCGGAAAGCCTGATCATGCGGCCATCCATGACGGGTGATCTCTCCGCCGGCCTTCTCCTGTGCAAAAAACCAAGGGTGGTAAATGCAAGGATATGCAACAGGTAATACTGCAGGATCGACATATTGTTCCGCGCCAGAAAACTGAGGGAGACGGAGCCTACCATCACCCACATACTCTCCGTTTTCCGATGCGTCTTTGCGAGCTCCACATATTTCTCAAAGCGGTAATCGCCCTGCTGCATATTGCGAAGCTGCCGCTTCAGCACCTGAAACGAGAAATGAAAGTAGGTCAGAAAAAGCAGAAGGGTCATCAGGGCGATGATGATCATGAATTGCCTCCAGGTCAGAATGGTTCGGGAATCATAAACGTTACGGGAGAACAGACGATTTGAATCGGTTGAAGGGCATACCGGATAAATAGAAACCGGACGGTGGAGGTGAAGCCGCAGCATGCGCCGAACTGTGAATCAGGGAAACAGCGTCTTGGATCTTTTTATCAGGGCGAATGCACCGATTTCACTTCATATAGGATAACGGCGGTCAGTTGCTTCTGCCCGGTGCGTTGGATCCATCCTCTCTCTCCTTCGTTCCCTCACTCGTCTGGTTCGGGATTTCCCGATGCTGAGCGAATGGCACTTCCTCCTTGATTGAGCCGATGACGCGGGAAACGCCGGGAGGCGTTGACGTATCGGGA
This sequence comes from uncultured Christensenella sp., assembly GCA_964629345.1. Classification (GTDB taxonomy): domain Bacteria; phylum Bacillota; class Clostridia; order Christensenellales; family Aristaeellaceae; genus UBA6115. The sequence continues at coordinate 2,514 of CAZVSG010000144.1, forward strand.
CCCTCCGCGCAAATCGGCGAGTCATCCCCTGTCAGCTCCCTGTACAGAGCAATCGATACGGCGCGCCAGTTGCCTTTGTACAGCTCCTTTCCCAGTTCAAGCTGCCCGATCGCCGAAGCCGCTTTCCATAACAGCGACAGCGTCTTCATCTGTTCTGGACTTGAGGCGCGGCGGCCGATATCAAGATCATCCGACACAGAGGAATTCACTTTATAGATGGTCTCCATCAAGCCGAACACACTACCGCAGGCACAGCGGTCAAAGTGTTTCTTGTTTGAGAAAAAGCCAAAACCCATACAACCGTATCGGAAGTGAAGGTTTTTCCTGAAATACAGCGATGACGTCATCGCGCTCCTTGTGTACCCCTTGTACGCGGTTACTTTGCATGGCGGCGTGTAGGGACGGCATTCTTCCCAATTGAGGATCTGCAGCCACTCCTCAGGGCTGTAATTCAACCGGCTCTGTATGGCGTTCGCGCCGCTCAAGGACAGTTTCTTATTCAACAGCAAGTTGCAGACATACATATTGAAGAAAAGCACATCCGGATACTTGACCGCCAGCTGCTTCGGGCGAAAATAAAGAATGCCCATGTATTCCAGGTTCCGATGATAGAATGCCAGCTCAAACTGCAGATCCTGCCGGTGCATAGGACAACTCCTTGAAAAAGAATAAAGTGGGGGCAGATTTCAAAAGGATTCTGCCCCCACAGACCTACCTCAGATGTTGCGCAGGTTTCTAGCTATCGGGTTCATAGGTTCCCTGTTCAGTCAGAGAAAGACATCTCAATGAGATACATTCTGGTGTCGCGGCGCGGCGTCCAGACCAGATCAGCCGCCCCGCCGTGCAGATCGTTGATCGAGAGCGTGTAGAGCGCGAACGGGTCATCATGGAACTTGACGGCCAGATCTTCATACATTGCCTCGCGTTTCGCCGAATCAAGCTCCTGGCGGGCCGCCAGAATGGCCGCGTCATACTCCGGATTGTTCATGGCCGACTGGCTGCTGCTGCTCAGTACGCAGGCGCTGAAGGGACGGTCCATGTCAAAGAAGTCGTTTGAGTTGGAGCTGAGAATGATGTCCGGCGCCTTGTTCTTGTCAAACAGAGTGTCCAGCCATTCACCCCAGGACAGGAACTTCGTCTCTACGTTGAAACCGGCTTCTGTCAGGAAGGATGCAATGGCTTCCGTGACTTCCCCGTCCTTCAGCCAGCGTCCGCGCTGGGAAACGAACTCGATCTTCTCACCGTTGTAGCCGGCAGCTTTCATCAGTTCCTTGGCCTTCTCAACGTCATAGGGGTACTGCTCAATGTTCGGATTGTACCCAACGTAACCTTCCCGGCCCATCTGCCCCTGGCAAGGTGCTGCGTATCCGGAGAAAAGAGCATCCGCGATCGCGTTGAAGTCAACCGCGTAGTTGGCGGCCAGGCGAAGGTCCTTGTTCTTGAAAACGCTGTTGTTTTCAGGGATCTGGTTAAAGCGGACCCAATAGGTCTCAAAGGAGGTGTTGGTAAATACTTTGGGGATGTTTTCAACATACTCGGGCAGCATGTTGACTGCAAGGTCGACTTCACCCGCCTGCAGCGCGGAAAGCGCCGTCAGTTTTTCTTCGATGAACCGGTAGGTCGCGTTCTTGATCGCAGGCGCCTCGCCCCAGAAATTTTCGTT
>CAZVSG010000145.1:0-4110 GCA_964629345.1 uncultured Christensenella sp.
GAGCCCCGCCGCCTTGACAAAAACGCCTTGCGATGCTATACTCGCTGCGCTTCCCAGTACCTGGGCATCATAACAGCATGTGAGGAAAACGCAGTGACAACCCGGATAAAAAAGAAGAACAGGAACACCTTGTTCGCACGCATCCTCAGCATCTTCCTGGCGCTGCTGATCGTCGGAGGCTCGCTGGCCGCATTGATTGAACTGCTGTAAGGCATTTCGATACAGATCAGAAAAAGGAGGACACCTCATGGAACTCAAGGGATCCCAGACAGAAAAGAACCTTTGGGAGGCTTTCGCCGGCGAAAGCAAGGCGCGCAACAAATATGACTATTTCGCATCAGCCGCCAAGAAGGAAGGCTATGAGCAGATCGCCGGTATCTTCCAGGAAACCGCGCTGAACGAAAAAGAACATGCCAAAATGTGGCTCAAGGCCCTGGGCGGCTATGAAAAGGGCGACAAGCCGGGCGACACCCTCAGCAATCTGGCCCACGCAGCCGAAGGCGAACACTATGAGTGGACCGAAATGTACAAGGGATTTGCCGAGACAGCCCGCCAGGAAGGCTTCAAGGAGATCGCGGTTGAGTTTGAGAACGTGGCCAAGGTCGAGCGGGAGCATGAAGCCCGCTACAACCAGCTGAGCAAGCGCCTTTCGGATGACCGGGAATGGGTGTCCGAGTCCCCCGTCCGCTGGCGGTGCCGCAACTGCGGTTTTGTTTTCGAAGGCAAGCAGCCCCCCAAGATCTGCCCCGCCTGCAAACATCCGCAGAACTACTTTGAGCGCGCGGCGGAAAACTACTGACTTCTCCGGCAAAACATCCAAAACGGCCTTCCGGCCGTTTTTTTATGCAATACAGGCTGCCGGCATATGACCGGCAGCACCTGTATGCGTCGGTGATACTATGCCTGAAGGGGGCTCTTTTTTGAACGCGCGACGTTGGAGCGCCAGGTGTGCATGACCAGGGCCACCGCGATGACGCCGTAGGCGATGAACACGCGGAAGAACTCGCCGACGTTGGCATTGCCGAACAGTGTCTTGCCCGCATCCTGGGACACCACGAAGAGGATGTGGAAAAGCAGGGTGCCGACGACCGCCTGGGTATTGGTGGCACGGTTGAGCGAGGCGCCGCCCACCAGAATGGACGCGCCCGCGTACAGGCCGACCATCTCATGCGCGGCATAGGTCTGCAGCGTGCCCAGGTTCTGGATGAAGATGATCTGTCCCCAGCCGGCCAGGACGGTGGAGATCATGATGGCGATGATCCGGACCCGGTTGACGTTGATGCCCGACGCGTTGGCCACTGTGCGGCTCTGGCCGACCGCGCGGAACTTCTGCCCCAGGCGGGTGCGCATGATGATGACGTTGAACACGCACAGCAGCCCCACCAGCAGGAAGGTGACGACCGGCACCCGGGTGCTCCGGACGATCTGATGGACAGGCGGTATCAGCAGCACAATGGCACTGAAGTGGACGGCGCTGCCAGAGAGCAGGATGAAGCGTTTCAGGCTCATCTTTCCCCTCAGGAACATCAGTCCGGACGCAGCCAGGATCAGCCCGCTCACCGTGTACAGCGCGGTGGTGAAAGGCAGCTGCCAGAGGTTGTCCAGCGCCATGTACAGCCCGCCGTTCATCATGTTGAGCGTGTTGGCCACGCCTGTCGCGCCGATGATGGTCACCTTGTCGGACAGCGGGATGATCTTCCCGAAAATGAACAGGAACAGCAGCTGATAGGCGCCGTTGGCGAAATAACCCAGAATGAGCGAGCCGATGGTCTCCTGCCCCTTCATCTTGTTCAGCAGCGAGCCGATGAGGAAGCCGAAGAACGCCGCCAGGGGCAGGGTGATCCCCGCGGCGGCCAGCAGGCCGAGGACGCCTTCCAGTTCCCAGTTGATCGCCAGCATCAGCCCGACCTGCGCCGCCATGGCGCCGATGGTGATGGCAAAGTTGATGCCCATGCCTGCGATGATGGGGATGATGAGCGCGAGGACGATGAACAGGTTGCGGGAAAGCCGCCCCATCAGCTGGGCGAAAATCTCCGGCAGGGCACGCCCGGAGAGGATCACAAATGCGATGCTCAGCGCCAGGAAGACGTAGGTGACGATGTACTCGCGAAGGTTGCTCTTCAGGGCGGCTGCCGTTTTCTCCCGGCTTTTTGAACGCTCAGCCACGGCTCTCACCTCCTGACTGGGTCAGGGCATACAGGATGATGCCGTTGGAAATCAGGATACGCATGACTTCGGACAAGCCTCCTTCCGCGATGGCGGCGTTGGCAACCTGGATGCCCAGCGCCAGCACCCCCTGGAACAGGAAGGTGCCGATGATGACATGGGAAACCTTCGCGCGGGCAACTGTCGCTCCGCCGATGAGGATGGCGCTGGCCGCGACAAATCCCATCTGCTTGGGACCGTTGTAGAGCTGCATGAAACCGAAAGACTGGGAATAGGCGATGATGCCGACTGAGGCAATGACGGTGGAGACGGTGGTCCCGATGACGCGCATCCGGTTCACGTTGACGCCGGCCGCTTCAGCGAAACGGGAATTGGCGCCGGCGGCGCTCATCGCGTTGCCCGGACGGCTTCTGGAAAACAGCCACATGAGCCCGCAGCACAGCAGGAAGAAAAGCAGCAGGCCGGTGGGCACGTGCACGCCCAGGACGTCAAAGGCCCACAGCCGATCAAGGATCTGGCCGAAGGAATCGCTCATGTTGTGCATCACGCGCAGTCCGGTGCCCAGCGCCCATGTGAGCTTGGGGTTGCGGAAGGGCAGCAGCATCCAGGCGATGCTGAACAGGGAGACGAAGCTGAACCCCACATAGGTGGACACCGTCATCTCGCTGCCCTTCAGGCGGTTCAAGAGCTTCCCGTACAGCCAGCCGATCGGCAGGGCGATCAGGATGCCGATGATAACGGAGAAGAGGAACGCGCCCCAGCCGACCATGTTCATTTCCAGCGCGATAAGGGTGGAAATCAGGCCGGCGATGATGCCCACGGTCATGCCCATGTTCAGGCTGATGCCCGATTGGATGCCCGGCAGCATCGCCAGCGCCAGGACGCCGTACATGCCGGTGCGCCAGAGCACAGTGGAAATCATGCCGGGGACGTTGATGTTGTACAGCGCTGCCAGCACACACAGGACAAGGAAGAACAGCGTGATGACCAGCCGCGGCATGCCCAGGCTGCGCTTGAGCTGCCTGTAGAAGAACGCGGTCAGCGCCAGGATCAGCGATCCTGCCGCCAGGACGATGAGGTTCCCGGCCTGGCGTGCCAGGCGCATGCGGACCGGTTCGTCCCCCTGAAGGATGGCTTCCGCGCCGCGCGCGGCGTAATTGTCATACTCAACGGTGAATGTATTCTCGCCGCCCTTGACGACAGCGATCAGCGGCTCCCTGAGCTTCTCCCGCATCTCTGCGCGCAGATCGGGCAGGGCGGTCGCCAGAACGTTGTACATCGCGTCATATTCAGGCGTCAGGAGTTCTCCCAGGCGGCTGAGTTCGGGCGAGGGAACAAACCCGCTATAATCCACCCGGGTTTCGCCGGCCTGCAGCATGGCGTCCTCGCTCACCACGCCGTTCTCGGCGCTGACCTCGCCGCCGTCCTGGACCGCCTGGGCCAGAGCGGCCTCCCTCTGAGCCAGCCAATCTTGTGCGTAGACAGCTTTTTCCCCGGCCTCCATCCTGGAGTATTCCCGCAGCGACTGCTCGAGGCGTTTCACCGCGTCGCTGAGCTGCGCAAGGTCCAGGCTGTCAAAGCGGGAATATTTCTCTTCGGCCTCAGCCCGGGCGATGGACGCCTGTTCCTTCGCGTAGGCGGCGCGCTGATTGCGGCTGTAGCCGTTCGCGTTGGCAAAATCGCGCGCGTTCTGCTCTGCCTGCAGGGCGATCTCATCCACGATCGCGCCGGAGGCCGTGCGCAGCACGGCATAATTGCGCATCCGGACCAGGGTGTCCGCGGACCCGCCGCCGGCCCTGACCACATAGCCCCAGATCCCGGCGACTGCCAGTGCGAGTGCCAGTACCACCAGCACGGACGACGCCAGCCATTGCGTTTTAGTCCGTTTCCTCATCCGTTCTGCCCCTCCTGTGCCTTGATCCCGCTCATGGCCAGGCCGAAATG
>CAZVSG010000146.1:0-1812 GCA_964629345.1 uncultured Christensenella sp.
GCGCGGCGACGCCGGGGCTTCGCGTCACAACCGCCGTGCAAACGAACAACCCCTCCGGCAGCGCGTCCATCACATACGCGGCCAGAGGTTTTCCCATAAACTGGTACAGCAGTTTGTCCCCGCCGAAACGCTTGGAGTGGCCTGACGCCATCAGCACGCAGCCCAGCCTCATGGCCGGAAGAGCCATTCATCCGGCAGATGGAAGTCAGGGGGGACGCGCATGGGCTCCCCCGCGGCGCGGATGGCGTTGACAGTATCCTTCAGCCCATTGCCCGTAACGATCGCCACGGCAGACGCGTCCGCGGGCACCAGGCCTTCCCTGGCGGCCTTCATCAGCCCGGCCAGCCCGGCGGCCCCCGCCGGCTCAGCGAACACCCCCTGTGTCCGGCCAAGGACGCTCATGGCCTCCAGGATTTCCCCGTCCTCCACTTCCACCGCGATCCCGTTTGACTCCCGGATGGCGCGGATGGCTTTGTCGGGGTTGCGCGGAACGCCCACGGCGATGGAATCGGCGATGGTGTCCTCACCGTAGGCCACAAGATCCCCTCCCGTACGCAGAGCCCTATGAATGGGGCAGCAGTTCGACGCCTGGACGCTCAGCAACCGGGGCAGCCTTTCGATGAGGCCTGCAGCGAACAGGTCGGTGAAGCCTTTCCACACGCCCGCGATGGTGCAGCCGTCGCCCACTGATACCGCCACCCAGTCGGGGACCTGCCACCCCAGCTGCTCCGCGATCTCAAAGGAGACCGTCTTCTTCCCCTCCATCATGAAGGGGTTGACCGCGGCGTTGCGGTCGTACCAGCCGTACCGGTCGATCGCCTCCGCGGACAGCCGGAAAGCGTCCTCATAGCTGCCCTCGACCATGATGACCATGGCCCCGAAGATCTTCAGCTGCGCTACCTTGCCCTGGGGTGCCCGGGAAGGAATAAAAATGACCGCGTCCATCCCCGCCGCCGCCGCGTTGCCCGCCAGGGAGGACCCGGCGTTGCCCGTGGAGGCGCAGCAGATCACCCTCGCCCCCGCCTCGCGGGCTTTGGCGACCGCCATCGCGGAGGCGCGGTCCTTGAGGCTGCCGGTGGGATTGAGCCCGTCATCCTTGACATACAGCCGGTCAATGCACGCCAAGCGGGCCAGACGCTCCGACTTATAAAGCGGCGACCAGCCGACCCGCAGCGGCGGGATCGGGGTGTCCTCCCCGACCGGCAGGAAGGCGCGGTAGCGCCACATGGAAAAGTCCCCGCAGCGGGAAATCGTTTCCCGGCCGACCGCGCGCCGGATGACGCCGTAATCGTAGATGATGTCCACCATACCGCCGCAGGGGCAGGCACCAGGCCCCTTTGCGGGGGGGTATTCCCTGCCGCAGCGGACACACCGAGCGCCCAGAACAGGGCTCATGCGCGCACCGCCTCATTGAAGGCCTCGATCAGTGCGTCGATCTCCGCCGTCTGGCGGTGCACGGCTTCCCAGGTCCCCTCGGGATCCTCCCAGAGGCGGTTGAGCTCCTCCGCGCTCTTTTCCTGCTGCTCGACCCAGGTATAATACTTCAGGTTGTGGATGCGCTTCCTGTCCAGGTAGGAAAGCTCCTGCATATGGTCGGTTTTGACGGAAAGCAGATGCCGTGCGAAATCCCCCGCAGCCAGGGCGGCGGTGTATGCTCCATCCGCCTGCGCCAGTTCCTGAATGCGGCTGCGGTACAGGTCGGCGGAATCCGTCAGCACCGTCATGACCAGGTCGTTCTCCGTCAGTTCGTAATACTTGGCCATCTTGACGCAGCACAGCACATTGGCGATGCCCGATATCCCCAGCAGCCCC
>CAZVSG010000146.1:1822-4067 GCA_964629345.1 uncultured Christensenella sp.
ATCAGGGCGGAATTGTTGACCGGCAAGATCATTCAGCAGCCCCAGCCGGTCGGCGAACTCCCCCGTGATGCCTGCCTCACCGGTCAGATAAGCCCGGCCCGCCGGTTCATTGAACAGCCTCAGAAGCCGCTGGCTGTCCTCATCGTCCACGGCGATGACCATGTCCGTGTTCCTGACGTTGTGGATCCAGGGAACGTGCTTGTCGCCGATGCCCTCGATGCGGTGCCCTCCAAAGCCGTTGTTCAGCAGCGTCGGACACTGGAGCGCTTCGCCCGCCGCGATCCTGATCCCGGGATACAGCTCGCGCAGCCTGTCGCCCGCGCCCAGCGTGCCGGCGCTCCCGCTGGTGAAGCAGGCGCCGGCGAAGCGCCCTTTGGGTCCCTTGACCTTCTCAAAGACTTCGGCCAGGGCGCTGCCGGTCAGCTCATAATGCCACAGATGGTTGCCCATTTCCTCAAACTGGTTGAGGATCACAGCCTCGCTTCGGGTGCTGCGGATCTCCCAGGTTTTGTCGAAGATCTCCTTCACGTTGGATTCGCAGCCCGGGGTCGCGATGACCTCGCCCGCAACCGTTTTCAGCCAATTGAAGCGTTCCGGGCTCATTCCCTCAGGGAGGATCGCCACGGAGCCGACCCCCAGCAGCCGGGAAAAGAAAGCGCCTCCCCGGCAGAAGTTCCCCGTCGAAGGCCAGACCGCCTTGTGCGCCGAAGCGTCAAACTGCCCCGTGACCAGCCTCGGGATTAGACAGCCAAACGCCGCGCCGACTTTGTGGCAGCCGGTGGGGAACCATTTGCCCACCAACGCGACGACGCGTGCCTTTACCCCGGTCAACTCCGGGGGAAACTCGATATAGTTGACCCCGCCGTACAGCCCGCCGGTCTCGGCAGGTTCGTTTTTCCAGGTGACACGGAACAGGTTGACCGGATCCATTTCCCATAGTCCCGTGTTCAAAAGCTTTGCGCATATCTCCTCAGGTACCAGCGCCGGGTCTTTCATCTGCCTGAACGTCGGGATGACAACGCCGCTCTCCCTCGCCTTTTTGATGTTGCGCGACAGCGCGTCCCTCTTGATGGTCAAGTCGATCATGAGAAATGCACCTTTCCTTCTTTATTGCCCGTTCGCGATGGTTCCATTATGGTCCGAAAGAGACGAAAACTCAAGTTGTCATCGGGGTGGCAACAGTGATACAATAGCCTCACAAAGCGCAGGTGAGCGACGGACGGGAACAGGCCTGCAGCAGTTTAGGGTGAATAGCTTGCTTTCCCCGGCCTCCAGCCTGATTCCGTTCAAAGGGAAACGGGAGCGTTCCCGCGCAGGATGATACCGCGCGCATTCATCCCTGCAAATCTTCCGGGGAGGGATCCAGATGAGCATCGGACAGAGCGCAGCCCGGGTGGACGCCTATGACAAAGTGACGGGCGCAGCCCAATACACTGACGACCTGTGCCCGGCCAACGCCCTGCGCGTCAAGCTGGTGCGCAGTACGATCGCCAACGGGAAGGTTCTGTCAATTGACGTTTCCGAGGCGGTCCGGGTCCCCGGCGTGGTGAAGATCGTCACCTGCTTTGACGCGCCGCAAAGGCCGTTTCCCACCGCGGGCCATCCCTGGAGCGTGGAAAAAGCCCACCAGGATATCGCGGACCGCTACCTGCTGGCCAGGCGCGTGCTGGTGTACGGCGATGAGGTCGCGGCTGTTCTCGCGGAGGATGAGGTCAGCGCCGCGCGGGCCGCAAAGCTGGTGAAGGTTGAATATGAGGAATATCCGCCGCTGACGGACGTCCAGGACGCCCTCTTGCCGGGGGCGACGACGCTGCATGACGAATATCCCGGCAATGTTCTCGCGCACACCGTCATGCGCTTCGGCGAAGGCTTTGAAAAGACCGTCAAGGACCGTGACTGCGAGATCGTCGAGGGAGAGTATTGGACGCCGACAGTTCAGCACTGCCACATCGAGCTGCCCGTATCGTTTGCCTGGATGGAAAAGGACAGGGTCCACGTGGTCTCCTCCACCCAGATCCCCCACATCATCCGCCGCATCGTGAGCCAGGCGCTGGGCATCCCCGTGGGGCGGGTAAGGATCATCAAGCCCTATATCGGAGGCGGATTCGGCAACAAGCAGGACGCCTTGACCGAACCGTTGAATGCATTCTTGACCACCCGGGTGGGAGGTCGGCCGGTCTTGCTGGAGTATACCCGCGAAGAGACCTTCGCCTGCACCCGCGTGCGCCACGCCATGAAATTCCAC
>CAZVSG010000147.1:0-2885 GCA_964629345.1 uncultured Christensenella sp.
CCGCGACCTGAACTGCCTGACCATCGCCGTTGTGACCAAGCCCTTCCAGTTTGAAGGCAAGCAGCGCATGCGCAACGCCGAGGCCGGCATCGGCGAGCTGAAGCAGTTCGTGGACACCCTGGTCGTGATCCCCAATGACCGTTTGCTCGAGGTGGTCGCCCGCGGCACGTCCATGCTGGAGGCCTTCCGCGTCGCCGACGACGTGCTCCGCCAGGGCATCCAGGGCATTTCCGACCTCATCGCCCTGCCCGCGCTGATCAACCTGGACTTCGCCGACGTCAAGACCGTGATGGAGTCCGGCGGCCTGGCCCATATGGGCATCGGCATCGGCAAGGGCGAAAACCGCATGGTGGAGGCGGCCAAGAACGCCATCCAGAGCCCGCTGCTGGAAACGAACATCGACGGCGCGCGCGCGGTCCTCATCAATATCACCGGCGGCGAGGACATGAGCATCATCGACATCAACGAGGCCGCCAACCTGGTCATGCAGGCCGCCGACAGCGAGGCCAACATCATCTTCGGCGCCGGCATCGACAACAGCCTCAAGGATGAGATCCGCATCACCGTGATCGCGACGGGTTTTGAGAAAACGTCCTTCCCCACCCGCGACGCGAAGAAGAAGCCTTTCCGCGCCTCGGTGCCCTACGGCACCGCGACCGCGGCGATGAACCCCTATGAGAACCGCCCGGCGCTTGAGAAACAGGAGATCCCCGGCTTTGAGGCCCCGCAGGTCCCCAGCTTCTATGATCAGTCGGAGGCCGCGTTCTTCCCGGGCTCCGTCAGGCCCGCGCCTCAGGGTACCGCAATGGGGGTGCCGCCCCAGGCCGCGCCGATGCGGCAGATCCAGGGGTACGCGCCGGCGCAGCAGCCCCCGCCTTACCAACAGCAGCCCCAGGTCCCCTACCAGCAGGCCGCGCAGCAGCCGCCGCTGGCGGAGAAGGACGACCTGGGCGTGCCGGCCTACCTGCGCCGCGGCGTCAAAAAGTAAATATTCCCGATGGACCAGTCCGGGAGAGACCGCACGTGCGGCGCCGAAGGGGAACGCGAAAACTCTCAGGCAAACAGACCGGACTGCGACGGGGCTCTGGAAAGCAGCAATGCACCGAGGAAGCAACTCCGGTTTTCGGGGGAATCTTCCGGGTCAATGGACAGAGGCATGCGTGACGGCATGCCTCTATTTTTAAGGAGGACCGGATGGAAAAGAAGACGCCGCTGTATGACCTGCACCAGGAACTGGGGGGAAAGATCGTTCCCTTCGCGGGCTATCTGCTCCCCGTTCAGTATGAGACGGGCGTGATCAGGGAGCACATGGCCGTGCGCACCGCCTGCGGGCTGTTTGACGTGTCCCACATGGGGGAGATCCTCCTGCGGGGGCCGGACGCCCTGAACAACCTTCAGAACCTGCTGTGCAACGATTACGGCGTGATGGACGCCGGCCGCGTGCGCTACAGCCCCATCCTCAACCATCAGGGCGGCATCGTGGACGACCTGATCGTCTACAAGTTCGCGCAGGATGAGTATTTCCTGGTCGTGAACGCCGCCAACAAGGACAAGGACTTCCAGTGGTTCCTGCGGAACAGGCAGGGCGATGCGGACATGCTGGATCTGTCCGAAGACTATGCCCAGCTGGCGCTGCAGGGGCCCAGCGCGAAGAGGATCCTCGCGAAACTGGCGGATGAAAGCCGCTTCCCGCAGAAGTACTACAGCTTTGTCAGGGACCTGGACGTCGCGGGCGTCAGCTGCCTGGTGTCCCGCACCGGATACACGGGCGAGTTTGGATACGAGCTGTATTGCACCCCGGAGAGCGCTGTCCGGCTTGCCCGCGCGCTGCTGGAAGCCGGGGCGGGGGACGGCCTGATCCCCTGCGGGCTGGGCGCGCGGGACACCCTGCGGCTGGAGGCGGGGATGCCGCTGTACGGGCATGAGCTCTCCGACGGCATCAGCCCCCTGGAAGCGGGGCTTGGCATGTTCGTAAAAATGGGCAAAGAGGACTTTATCGGAAAAGCGGCCCTGCTTCAGCGGGGAGAGCCGAAGATCACCCGCGTCGGCCTGGTCGTCACGGACCGCGGCATCGCCCGGGAGCACTGCGACGTCTATGCGAAAGGCCGCCTGATCGGCAGCACGACCAGCGGGACCCTGCTGCCCTACACCAACAAGGCGTCCGCCATGGCCCTGATCGAAAAGGAGTTTTCATCTCCCGGCACGCACCTTGCGGCGCAGGTCGTGCCGCTGCCCTTTTATCAGAGATCCTGACATCAAATAAACGTTGGAGGTGGCATCATGAACATTCCGGGGGACCTGAAGTATACGCGGACCCATGAGTGGGTCAAAAAGGACGGGGACGGCGTCCTCATCGGCATCACGGACCATGCCCAGAAGGAACTGGGGGACCTGGTGTTCATCAACCTGCCCGGCACGGGGGACAGGGTCACAAAGGGCGAGGCCTTCGCCGACGTGGAGAGCGTCAAGGCGGTCTCCGACATCATCAGCCCCGTCAGCGGCGTCATCGGGGAAGTCAATGAGAAGCTTCTGGACGCGCCGGAGATGATCAACCAGGACGCCTACTCCGCCTGGATCGCCCGGGTTACGGACGTCAGCGGGACGGATGACCTGCTCAGCGCCGGGGAATATGAGGATTTCCTGAAGAAGGAGGCCTGAGATGGGAAGCTATCTGCCCGGCACCCGGGATGAGCAGCAGGCGATGCTCAGCGCGGTCGGCCTTTCCAGACTGGAAGACCTGTACACAGACGTACCGGCCGAGGTTCTCCTCAGGGATTCCGTCGGGATCCCCGAGGGGCTGTCCGAGATGCAGGCGCGGGAGGAGATGGAGCGCCTGGCGGGGGAGAACACCGTGTTCGCGACGATCCTGCGCGGCGCGGGCGCGT
>CAZVSG010000147.1:2961-4040 GCA_964629345.1 uncultured Christensenella sp.
CTATGACCACTACATCCCCGCCATCGTTTCCTCGGTGACGGGCAAGGAGGAGTTTCTGACCACCTACACGCCCTACCAGGCGGAGATCAGCCAGGGCGTGCTGCAGTCCATCTTTGAGTACCAGACGATGATCTCCGAGCTGACCGGCATGGACGTGAGCAACGCCTCCCTGTATGACGGCGCCAGCGCGGCCGCGGAAGGCGTCATGATGACGCTGACGAGGAAACGGGAGCGCGTCCTCGCCGCCGCCACCGTCCATCCCGAGGTGCTGAACACGATCAGGACCTACTGCTGGGGGCGCGGGATCCCCTTTGACGTGCTCCCGGAAAAAGACGGGAAACTGGATCTGGATGCGCTGAACGACCTCCCGGAGGACACCGCCTGCGTCTATCTCCAGCACCCCAATTTCTACGGCCTGTTTGAGGAAGCCGAAAAGGCCGCCGAATTGATCCACCAGGCCGGCGCGAAGGCCGTCATGGGGGTCTATCCGATCTCCCTGGGCCTGTTCAAATCCCCCGGTGAAATGGGGTATGACGTGGCCGTGGGGGAAGGCCAGCCGCTGGGGCTGCCCCTGAGCTGGGGCGGGCCATACCTGGGCTTCATGACCGCCAAAAAGGACATGATGCGCTCCCTCCCCGGCCGGATCGTCGGGGAAACCGTGGACAATCAGGGCCGCAAGGCATTCGTGTTAACCCTCCAGGCACGCGAGCAGCACATCCGCCGGGAGAAGGCGTCCAGCAATGTCTGCACCAACCAGGCCTTATGCGCGATGACCGCCTCGGTCTACCTGGCCGCGATGGGGCCGCAGGGGATCGCGGAGGTGGCGGGCTTATGCTACGAGGGCGCGCACTATTTCGCGGACGAGCTGGCCAAACTCAAAGGCTTTGGGCGCACCCATACCGGCGAATTTTTCAACGAGTTCATGACCGGCTGCCCCATGGACGTCCAGGTCTTTGAAAAGGAAATGGCGCGCCGCGGCATCCTCTGCGGTTTGACGCTTGGCGACAGGCTGCTGTGGTGCGTGACGGAGAAACTGGACAGGCGGAAGATCGACCACGTCATTACAGTCATCAGGGAGG
>CAZVSG010000148.1:0-3974 GCA_964629345.1 uncultured Christensenella sp.
GGCCGCCATGTACATGTCGCCGCCCCCGCCGCCCAGGGTGACCGGGCTTTGCCCGCTGACGGAGTTTTTGCTGAAGGGGTGGTTGGGCCAGAGGACGCGCACAGGGAAGGACCAGGAGTAGGTCCAGGTTTCCGTGTAGTCGGCGGCGCCGAGCAGGGCGTCCAGCCACTTCTGTTCTCCGGTCAGGTCATACAGCGACAGGAAACCGAACATCGCGTAGATGCCGGACTCGTTGTCCATGATGTCGGAATTGTCGCAGGTGGACCCGCGGTATTCCATGAGCAGGTAGGTGTTCCGGTACGCCCATTCACCCGCTTTGAGCGCGGCTTCCCTGTACTTTTCCTCTTTGGTGACAAGATAGAACTGGATAAGGAAGCGGACAGCGCTGATCGTGTTGGCTTTGGAGTCCATCCGCATGGAACCGTCGTCCGTATTGTACGCACGGTACCAGCTCCCGTCCCCGTTCTGCACGCGGACAAGCCAGTCGGCAGCCTTGCGGCAGAAGTCCAGCCAGGAGGGCCTGTCCTCCCCCTTCTTCTTCATGTACACCCAGGCGTCCAGGATGTTCTCCAGCCCGTCGGCGATCATCCTTGTCCAGAACGGCATGGGCTCAAAGCCGCTGATGGCCGGGTTATAACAGACCTGCGGCGCGCCGATTCCGGTCATGGCCGTCCTGACCCAGAAATCGATGATGTTCAGCCCCTTTTGGAAGGATTCCGGTTTATTTTCCTTGTCGCCGTAGCGGATGAGCTGGTAGCCGATGCCCGGCTGCTGCCCGACGAACCCAAACTGAAAGGATACGCTGGAAACGTCCATCTGCGGCAGCTGGCAGGAGAACGGCAGGCCCCAGGAATCGCCGTACTGCCGCGTCAGTCCGGTGAGGGATTCCATGCAGTTGCGGTACTGCAGCTCCTGGTCCACTTTATAAACGGGATCCTTCAGCCGCGCGTACACGGTCCGCCACGCGTCGCGCATCATGGGATAGAACCCGTCGTACCTTCCCAAATCGATCCCGACAACAAAGCTGTGGGAAAACCCCTCTTCCATGGGATGATAGATCCGGGTCATGGTCTTCGTATGCATCATGTAGTCGACGTTGTATCCCCTGTCCGTCCTGGGCATCTGCCCGTCCACGCCCGGGTAGACATAATCGACCGACAGCCCGTCGCGCACCGTACTGATCTCCCTGCGCAGCGGAAAGCCGTAGTACAGATAGTTGAGCGTCCTGTTCTCAGGTTTGCTCATTCCGATGGCGCCGATGGTGAACCTTCTGTCCACGATGTGTTCCGACTGGACAAAGCTGTGGTCGCGCATCGTGACGTCGGCAGCCCAGCGGGAAAGCATCACAGTTTCGCCGGAAATCCTGAGCTGCGCAGCGAACAGCGGCAGGGTGTAGTTGACCTCCCTGCGCCAGAAGTACTCGCAGTCTTTGTCATACCCCATCACGTGCGGCTTGGCGTATTCGTTCTGCCGGTACCAGTTCGCCGGGGCGAAGATGTCGTAATCGCGCACCTCGTCGGAGGCTGCCATCACAAGCGAGATCTTGGTGGCGAAACCGTAATCGTCGATGTTTTTCTGCACCGTGACGGTCCTGCTGACCTTGAAACCTGACCCGGCCGCTTCATAAACGTCATGGAAAGCCAGTTCAGCGCCGGTGGGCGATTTCAGCACGCCGTCTGCAACCACCTGATCGCCGATGCTGTCGATCTTATCGTACGGCGCGTCATAGAATTCGGTGATGGACAGAGCCGTCTTGATGAAGGCGTACATCGGTCTCCTGTTGAAGTACAGGATATCACCGCCTCGCAGTACCTCCACGCCGCCGCCGGCAAACCTCAGCATGTAATCGCCTGACTGGATGGTCATATCCATTCTCCTTGCCCTGATATAATCCGTTTTTCTACTCAAGCCTGATCTCAACCGAAGCGATGGCACAGGGCGGAAGGGTCAGGCAGACCCTGCCTTCCCCGAGGGTGATGCCCTGCAGGGCCGTTATGCTGACCGTGTCAGGCCTGTCAAAGGTGTTATGGGCCGTCGGCCGGCCGCTGATCATCCTGCCGGTCGCTTCCAGCGGTTTCGCCCTCCGGAGTTTGATATCCACCTCAGTCTCCTCCTCCGCTGACAGGTTGACCAGGGAAACGGTCAGTGTATTCCCCCTGATGGACGATGACAGGTCCGCCGGCGGAAGGTCCTTCCGGATCGTTTCCGGCACCTTCTCCCAGACCACCGGAAGGAAATCCCCGTCCTGGTGTCCCTTGAGGAGGTCGAACACGTGGTAGGTGGGCGTCCTGATCATCTTGTCGCCATCGGTGAGAAGGATCGCCTGCAGGACGTTGACAGTCTGCGCAAGGTTGGCGATGCGGATCCTGTCCGCGTATTTATGGAAGATGTGCAGCATCAGCGCCGCGCACAGGGCGGAGCGCATCGTGTTCTGCTGGTACAGGAACCCCGGCGGCGTCCCGGGCTCGTTGTCCACCCAGAGGCCCCACTCGTCCACCGCCATGGCCACCTTCTTTTCAGGGTCGTACCGGTCCATGATGCCGATGTTGCGTTTGAACTGCGCTTCTTTCTCCAGGGTGTTGGCGGCGGTCTGATACCAGCTGTCATCGGAAAAGTCCACGCCGCCGGTTTCCGGACCCGGCTTGACGTAGCAATGCACGGACAGGCCGCCCATCAACTGCAGGGGCACCACCCGCATCAGGGTTTCCGTCCACTCGGTGTCCTCAGTGCCCGCTCCGCCGGCGATTTTCAGGATGCCGGGCGTCTGCCACCAGTTCGCCTTGCCCATGTCCGGGTAATTGCGGATATAGGTCGCGTACCTGCGGAACTCCTGGGCATACTGCGCCGCGGTCATGAATCCGCCGCAGCCCCAGTTTTCGTTCCCCACGCCGAACATGCGGATGCCCCAGGCCTTGTCCCTGCCGTTTTTCCGCCTCAGCTGCGCCATCGGGGATTGGCCGTCGTCGGTCAGGTACTCGACCCAGTCCCGCATTTCGCGCACGGTGCCGCTCCCGACGTTCCCGCAGATGTAGGGCTCGCAGCCGATCTGCCCGCACAGGTCCATGAACTCATGGGTGCCGAAATGGTTGTTTTCCAGCACGCCGCCCCAGTGGACATTGAGGATGGGCACCCGGCCTTCCCTGGGGCCGATGCCGTCCATCCAGTGGTAGTCGTCGGCAAAACAGCCCCCGGGCCAGCGGATGTTGGGCACCCGGATGGCTTTCATCGCTTCGACGATGTCCTTTCGGATCCCCCGTTCGTTCGGGATCGCCGGATCCTCTCCGACCCAGTATCCGCCGTTGTAAATGCACCTTCCAAGGTGTTCGGAAAAATGCCCGTATATGTGCCGGTCGATCCTTGGACCCCTGCCGCCTGTGTCGATGACCGCTCTCATAACACGCATGCACCAGCCTTTCCCCGATTCTTTATGCCTTGACGGCTCCGATCATGATGCCCTTGATAAAGTACCTTTGAAGGAACGGGAAAAAACACATGATCGGCAGCATGGTGACGACGATCGTAGCGGTCTGGATCCCCTCCGTAAACCTGGGGATGCGCGGCCCGGCGATGGAGATGGAATTGACGATCGTCATATCCATGACAATCATCCGCAGCACCAGCTGCAGGGGGATCAAATCATTCCTGCGCAGGAAGACCATCGAATTGAACCATTCGTTCCATCGGTCCACGGCGTAGAACAGCAGGATGGTCGCGATGATGGGCTTGGACAGGGGCAGGATGATCCTGGACAGGATCTGCAGCTCGCTGGCGCCGTCGATCTTCGCGGATTCGATCAGCGATTCCGGCAGCGTGGTCATGTAGGTGCGCATGACGATGAAGTAAAAGGTGTTGACCCCGTATGCCAGGATGATGGACCAGATGCTTTTGGTCAGGCCCAGCTGCAGCATCAGCAGGTACATGGGCACGATGCCGCCGTTGAACAGCATGGTGAGCAGGACGGCATAGAAGAGGAA
>CAZVSG010000149.1:0-3739 GCA_964629345.1 uncultured Christensenella sp.
TTGCAGAGGTTACGCATGTGGCAACCCGGACGATTTACACAAGGAACGCGTAAACTATCAGTAATATCCATTTTCTTTGAATGCCTGGCAATCTCCCGAGAGACCGTTCCCGGGCTTTTGTTGATTAATCTTGCTATATCGGCATAAGCCTTTCCCTCCTTCAAACCTTGCTCAATTTCCATTCTCTGGGTAAGCGTCAGGTGATGTCCGTCGAATTTCCGCACGTTGACCTCACTTCTGCTCCGGCAGACGCTGGCCAAAGGATTATATAGGAGGTGCCGGTATATTAGGCGGAGATTTTTCGCTTTCCAGGTTGACATGGAGCCTCTCGCCGCCGCATGAGGCCAGTAAAAAGGCCAGCCCTACGGAGCTGGCCTGACAGAAAGCCTATGCGGCGGCTCCTCCATGTAAACCCTCGCGAAAATTCTCCTTGCGTGCGTGTTCCAATCGCACGGGCTAAGCTTCGGGATGACCGTGCACAAGCAAGTTCATTGGACTGATAACTTAGTCCTGCACAAAACACTTAGTGCTGCACTTTCAACCAAAAGTGAACTTAAAAAAACACTTTACGCCGCAGGATACACCTTAAGCGCATGCGTTGACAGGGTCCCTTCACGCTTCTATACTCTGAAAAAAAGGAACACTTGTTCTTATACTGGAGAGGTGAGGATGTTGGAGGAACTGCGGGAACTCAGGGTGCTGCTCAACCTTTCCGGCATCAGCCGGAAGGAGGCGGCGAAGCGGCTGTTCATGGGCTACAGCACGCTGAACCGAAAGCTGCGGGGCGAACTGAGCCTGAGCGATAGGGAAATCGGCGCTCTGCGCGCACTGGCTGAAAGCCGGAAGGGGCCGGCAGCTTGACGGCGAGAGAAACGCTGGAAAGCTTCGGCGGGCTGGTCGATCAGCTGGACAGGTTCCAAAGCGAGCTGGCGCTGTGCCGTATCCACGCTCAGGAAGACACGCGGAGCCCGGAACGCTGGCAGCGCCGCATCAGGGCACTGCAGGCGGATATCCGCAGGCACCGAAGGCTCTGCAGAAGCCGGCAGGGCGAGATCGAGCGGCTGCTGAGCACGCTGCCGGACGAAACCATGCGCACGGTGCTGGCCCTGCGTTATCTGAACCTGTTTTCCTATGCGGAGATCAGCGAGGTCCTGCATTTTTCCCTGCGGCACATCTACCGCATCCACCAGCAGGCTGCCGCGCGCCTGCAGGCCATGCCGCCGCAGGCCGGCTGATGCAGAAGTACGCATCGTTCCATTTCTCGTGGGAGCGTCTGGAGAACCGTGGGGATTGCATCCCCAGACCCCAGCCCGGGGAGTTCCTCCCCGGACCCCGGAATCAATGATTTCCTGGATATGTTTATATTTTATCCATATGAAAGGCTCATTCCGCCTTCACCGCGTCCGATCGCCCGATGCCGATGACGTCCTGCTGCCTGCGGGTGTTGTGGAAGCCGTTGTAGGTGCCCGGATCCATGACGTTCTTCCCCATGAACACCATCGCGGCGGTCTGCCCGCCGTCCAGCGTGAAGGCTTCATGGCAGCCCGCTTCCAGCAGCCTGTCGGCCACAAAGCGGAGCCCAGAACCCGCGCTGCGCATGTTGCGCCCCTCCACCATGATGCCCGTGAAGTGCCCGGGGCCGACGACGCCGATGGCGCTGCGCGGCTCCAGGTGCGTGAAGCTCTCTTCCAGCCGGCTGTCGGTCACCCCGTCCCGGAACAGGATGGGTCCGAAAGCCAGCACGTCCGCAGCCCCCCGGTCCAGGTAGCCCTGCGCGTCCAGTTCGCCCGGGACGCGCATTTCAACGTGCCCGTCGGGGAACAGCGCCAGCTCGTCCAGCGGCGGGATCTTGGCGACCGCGTGGGTGTAGGTGTTCTCGTGCAGCACCTTGCCGTCCCTGATGATCAGCCCTGTGCGTTCCTTGTTGAAAAGCCGCCAGGAGAACAGGTCGCCGTTCTGCGCGTAGACCAGCCGGTTGTCCGCCGCGATGGCCTCCGGCCTGCTCAGGGCGCGGGAGGGGTTCGCCGGGTCGGCGGAGACCGCGCGGAAGGCCTGTTCCCCGCGGAAGAGGATGTCCGCAAGATACCAGACGAGGCCCCGGCCCTTCACGCGGGCGCTGAAACGCCGGATGTCCACCCGCAGGTCCGCGGAAAGGTAAATCCACCGCCCCAGCTTTTCATCCGTAAAAATGAACTCTTCCTCCGCATTTGATGCGGACAGAAAGCCCTGCCCGTCAAGCGGCGGCCTGGCCTCAAACGGCGGGGGCCCTTCGGCGGGCAGGGGGGTCGCGGCGGGCAGGGGCGGGGGGATGGGGGTGGACTCCGGATCATCCCGCACCTGAAAGGGGTACGCCTCGGCACAGGCAGGGGGGAGCATAAATAGCAGGGCGGCGCACAGCAGCAGGGCGGCGCCCCGGCTGGACACAGCGAAATACACAGAAAACCGCCTTTTGCGCAAAGCCTGCCACCTCCATGTATCCCTGCGTTCAGTTTACAGCAGGAATCCCGGACTGACAAGAAAAGGCAGGGCTTTCCGGATTGACACCGGACGGCAGCTCTCCTACAATCATTCCGGAGGAACGCCATGCGTTACGTCAGCACCCGCGGATTGAGCCCCCAGGTGAGCGCTTCTGAAGCGCTGCTTTCCGGCATCGCGCCGGACGGCGGGCTCTACCTGCCGGATGAACTGCCGTTTCTGGGGCCCCTGCTTGGCCAGTCCCTTCCTTATCCCCTGCTCGCGGCGGAGGTGTTCAAAGCCCTGCTGCCCGATTTCACCCGGGAGGAATTGGAGGGAGCGGCCAGGGAGGCCTATGCGGACGCCTTTGACACGCCGGAGGTCACTCCGCTGGTCAGTGTGAACGGGATCCGCTTTCTGGAGCTGTTCCACGGCCCGACCGGGTCCTTCAAGGACGTCGCGCTGCAGGCGCTGCCGCGGCTGATGGCCCTCGCCCGGGACAGGCTGGAAAAGAAAACCGAGTATCTGGTGCTCACCGCGACCAGCGGGGACACCGGCTCAGCCGCCATGCAGGGCTTCAAGGACCTGCAGGGCTTCAAGGTTCTGGTGTATTATCCCCGGGACGGCGTCAGCCCGGTGCAAAGGCTGCAGATGACGGCCATGGCGGGAGACAACGTCCAGGCCGTGGGCGTGCGGGGAAGCTTTGACGACGCGCAGGCCGGGGTCAAGGCGGTGTTCGCCGGGGGCGGCGAGGGCCTGCCGAGCCACATGCGTCTGAGCAGCGCCAACTCCATCAACATCGGCCGTCTGATCCCGCAGGTCGTCTACTACGTGTACGCCTGCCGCGAGCTGCTCCGCCGGGGGGACGCGCAGCCCGGGGAGCAGGTCGACTTCATCGTGCCCTCCGGAAATTTCGGGGACGCGCTGGCGGGGTATCTGGCCAAACAGATGGGCATGCCGATCCGCCGGATCGTCTGCGCCTCCAATTTCAACAGCGTCCTGACCGATTTTCTGCGCACCGGCTTTTTTGACAGCCGGCGGCCGCTGTATCAAACCCTCTCCCCCTCCATGGACATCCTGGCGCCCAGCAACCTGGAGCGGCTGCTGTACCTGGCCAGCGGGCATGACGCCGGGGAAGTGCGCCGGATGATGGAAGCGCATAAAAGGAACGGCTGCTTCATGGTCAGTCAGGACGCGATGCGCCTGATCCGGGAGACCTTTGAAGGTTTCTCCGCGACGGACGCGCAGACGCTGGACGGCATCCGGATCATGTGGGAAGCCAACC
>CAZVSG010000150.1:0-3561 GCA_964629345.1 uncultured Christensenella sp.
CGCTCCTTCAGCCGTTCGCCGGCCTGTCGTATGTCCTGGGATGATCTCAGCAGTCGTCTTATTGTATATGGATGCAGCACTAAAATGCAATCTGGAATGAGAAGGTTTCCGGATCTCCCGGCCTTCCCCCTTCCCGCAGGCGCAGCCTTGGGCGCCGCGGGCTGAGGTCATGCCTCCACCAGCGTCCTGAAATAGTCCTCCGGGGTTTCCGCGCGGCGGATGAGCCGGAAATCCCCCTTCTTCGTATACAGCACCTCCGCGCAGCGCAGGCGGCCGTTGTACTGGTAGCCCATGGCGTGGCCGTGCGCCCCCGCGTCGTGGATGAGCAGGAGGTCGCCCGGATCGATCCGGGGCAGGGCCCGCTGGACGGCGAACTTGTCGTTGTTTTCACACAGCGCGCCGGTCAGGTCGACGACCTCCTCTTCAGGAGAAGCGCGCTTGCCGCAGACGCTGACATGGTGGTAGGCGCGGTACATCGCCGGGCGCATCAGGTTGCTGGCGCTGGCGTCCAGGCCGATATAGGTGCGGTAGGTCTCCTTCCGGTGGATGGCGCGGGTGACCAGCCAGCCGAAAGGGCCGGTGATCAGGCGCCCCAGTTCCGTCTTGAGCGCAACGTCCCTGCGGGCCCCGAATGCTTTTTGATATTCCTCCCGGACAAGGCTGGAAACGCGCGGAAGGTCCACCGGACGCTCCCGCGGGCGGTATGGGATGCCCAGGCCGCCGGAGAGGTTGACAAAATCCAGTTTCAGCCCGGAACCCGATTCCAGCTCCAGGCCCAGCCTGAACAGCCAGGCCGCGCTGGAGGCGAAATACTCCTCATGCAGGGTATTGCTGACCGTCATCGCGTGCAGGGCGAATCGCTCCGCGCCCATCTCCTTCAGCCTCTCCAGCCCTTCCGGGATCTGGGAGGGCATCCAGCCGAACTTGGCGTCTTCCGGGTTGCCCATGATGCCGTTGTGTTTATTGAGGTCACGGCCGGGGTTGACCCGGACGCTGACCAGTTCCGGCACGCCGCCGTTGTGCGCCAGCAGGTCCACGTCGCTGCTGTCGTCCAGGTTGATGACGGCGCCCAGCCTTCGGGCAAAGGCCAGCTCGCTCCCGGGCATCGCGTTGGCGGAAAACATGATGTCCCCGTCCTTCGCCCCCAGGCGCTGGGCCAGGATCAGCTCCGGCAGGGAGGAGCAGTCCAGCCCGCAGCCCTCCTCCATCAGCGCCCGGAGGACGGCGGGGTTGGGCAGGGCTTTCACCGCGTAATACTCCCGGAAGCCTTCGTTCCAGCGGAATGCGGTGTTCAGTTCCCGCGCGGCCTGCCGGATCCCATGTTCATCATAAAGGTAAAAGGGTGTAGGGAACCGCTGCGCCGCGGTCTCAAACACCCTGTCGTCCAGAGAGAAATTCGGCAATCCTCCAACCTCCTTTTCCGGATAAGGAAGTATAAAACAAAAAATCGGGCGGGGAAGCGGTCCGGCGAGGAAAAACAGAAATGGAACGGAAAAGGGAGGGACAGGGATTCACCCTTTATTCTGTCCGGCTTATCCCAGCGCGACGTCCAGCACCATCATCACCGTGAACCCGAGCGCTACGCCGATGACGCCGATGTTGGAATGCCCGCCGTCCTGCAGCTCGGGGATCAGCTCCTCCACCACGACGTAGATCATCGCGCCTGCTGCGAACGCCAGCAGGAAGGGCAGGATGGGCACCATGACGGAGGTGAGCAGCACGGTGATGAACGCGGCGGCCGGTTCCACGGCCCCGGACAGTGTGCCCAGGCCGAAGGCCTGCCATTTGGTCACTTTCCCGGTCTTCAGCGGCATCGACACGATGGCGCCCTCCGGGAAGTTCTGGATGGCGATGCCCAGGGAGAGGGCCAGCGCCGCCGCAAAGGAGATGGAAGTGTCGCCCGCCAGGAACCCGGCGAACACAACGCCCACCGCGATGCCCTCCGGGATGTTGTGCAGGGTCACGGCCAGGAAGAGCATGGTGTTCTTGCGCGCAGTGGAAGGCAGGCCCTCCGGCTTGTCCGCGTCGGGGTGCTGGTGGGGGATCAGGCTGTCCAGCAGCAGGAGGAAGAACATGCCCGAAAGGAAGCCGCCTGCCGCGGGCAGCCAGGGGATGCCGCCCAGTTCCTCCGCCTTGGTGATCGCCGGCAGCAGCAGGGACCAGACGGAGGCGGCGATCATCACGCCGGAGGCGAAGCCCAGCAGGGTCTTGCGGAACCAGGCCTTCAGGTCCCCCTTGAGGAACAGCACCATCGCCGCGCCCAGCGTCGTGCCGATGAAGGGAATGAGGATGCCGATCATGGTTTTTGCGGTCGTGCTCATGCTGTGCCAGTCCTTTCTGTTACCGCGCCCCGCGGGCTGAACTGCAGTCGGAGTGCCTGAAAACGGGGGAATCCGGCCCTGAGCGCGTCCCCGGCCGATACCGGGAAGGCAGGGTCCCGGTACAGGCACATTAGGGAGGAACCGGCGCCGGAGATGAAGCAAGCCAGCGCGCCGAGTGAAACCATCTTTCCCGCCAGCGCCTCCCCGTCCCTGATGAGCGGGAAGCGGTAGGGCTGGTGCAGCCTGTCCCGGCAGGCGGCGCGGATCATTTCCCCGTCGCCTGTCTCCAGGGCCCTCAGGAGAAAGGCCGTATGGGACAGGTTGTAGACGGCGTCCCCCCTGGACACCGTCTCCGGCAGCGCGCGGCGCGCTTCTTCCGTTTCCAGGATGAAATCGGGCACCAGCGCCAGAAGACGGAGGTCCGGATGGAGGGACGCGGGCAGGGACAGCGGCCTGCCGTTCTCCGTCACCGATATGCGCAGCCCGCCGAACACCGCGGCCGCCGCGTTGTCCGGGTGCCCCTCCATGTCCGCGGCCAGGGAGAAGGCCTCGTCATCGGTGAGCGGAAGGCTCCTCAGCGCTCTTGCCCCCAGGATGCCCCCGACGACGCAGGCGGCGCTGCTGCCCAGGCCGCGGGCAGGGGGGATGGGGGAGGCGATGCGGAGGCGAAGTCCGCGGGGGCATTCTCCAAAGCGTTCCAATGTTCCGAGGAAGGCCCGGTACACCAGGTTGTCCTTGTCTGCGTACTGCGCCTCACAGCCGGTGATGACAAGCCCTTCGTCCGTTTCCTCAAAGCTGAAGCGGGCGACAAGGTCCAGCGCCGCGCCCAGGCAGTCAAACCCAGGGCCCAGGTTGGCCGTGGTGGCGGGCACGCGGACAGTCACCATGACGACGCCCTTCTTTTCACGTCCGCCGCCAGGTCTTCCTTCCCGATGACGTCCTGATGCACCTCGCGCCGCCTGGTCAGGTACCGCAGGAAAGCCGGCAGCGGCCGCCTGATCCTCCTGGCCAGCTGACCCGGAAGGCTGGATTCATCATCGGAAAGAGGCATCCCCAGCGCGCGGCAGACGGTCCGGGGGAACTTGAAGGGCGAGGCGGTGGCCAGCGTCACGCACAGGTGCGGCAGATCCGGCAGCATCGACAGGGCGTGGTGCGCCGCAGAAGTGTGCGGGTCCATCAGGCAGTGGTTGGCTTCCCACATGATCCGGATGCCGTCCAGCGTCTGCGCGTCCGTCGCGGA
>CAZVSG010000151.1:0-3547 GCA_964629345.1 uncultured Christensenella sp.
GGGAAGCGCAGCGAGTATAGCATCGCAAGGCGTTTTTGTCAAGGCGGCGGGGCTCCCGCAAAAGCCCGTCAGCCCTTGCTTTTCATTGCAGGAAGCGGGATTCTGGCGGGTTTCTTGACAGGGATGAAAGGGCGGCGATATACTCGGCGTGCCCGATGATGACCCGTTTTTTGCCCGTTCCGGCCGGTCCTCGCGGCGGCTGCGGGAAAGGATGATCCATACAAAATGAAGGAGAGCGGTCGGATGTTGGCGCCGTATCCGACCGCCTGATCATGTTTATGAGCAACGATTATTATACCCGTTTCAACGCCCAGGCCGTCGACCGCTGGGTCCGCGGAGGCTGGGTATGGGGCAGGCCCATCAGCCACGAGGCATTCCTGAAGGCGAAGGAGGGGGAATGGGGCGTCCTTCTCACGCCCAACATCCCGGTGCCGCGGGATTGGTTCGGCTCCCTCTCAGGGAAAAGAGTGCTGGGCCTGGCTTCCGGCGGCGCGCAGCAGATGCCGGTGTTCACAGCCCAAGGGGCCGAATGCACGGTGTTTGACCTGTCCGATGAGCAGCTGGACAGCGAGCGGCGTGTCGCGCAGCGCGAGGGGTATTCGATCAGGATCGTCAAGGGGGACATGACCCGGCCGCTGCCTTTTCCGGACGGAAGTTTTGACCTGATCTTCCACCCGGTGTCCAACTGCTATATCCGCGACGTGCTCCCCGTCTGGCGGGAATGCTTCCGCGTGCTCGCTCCCGGCGGCGTTCTGCTGTCGGGGCTGGACAACGGCATCAACTTCCTGTTTGATGAGGAAGAGAAGACCTTCGCGCACAGCCTGCCCTTTGACCCGCTGGATGACCCGGACTGGGAGGAGAAGATCACCCGGAACAATGACAGCCTGCAGTTTTCCCATCCCATCCAGGACCAGATCGGCGGCCAGCTGAAAGCCGGATTCATCCTGACGGACATCTATGAGGACACCAACGACGAAGGACCGCTGAAGGAGTACAATGCTCCGTGTTTTTATGCGGCACGGTCCGTCAAGCCGCTTTAGCTGTTAATCGCCAATGGAGGACAGAAAGGGGGATTCGGCATGCAGGAGATCAGCGTAAAACTGGAGTTCGGGAATGCGTTCGGGGGGACCCTTTTTGCCGGAAACGGCACGGCCAAAATCGGTTCAGCAGAGGGAGCGCTCAAGCCCTACGACCTGCTGCTGGGGGCGCTTGGTGCCTGTTATTATTCCACCTTCCTGGACATAGCCATGAAGATGCGTCTTGAATATGAAA
Organism: uncultured Christensenella sp.; assembly: GCA_964629345.1. GTDB lineage: Bacteria > Bacillota > Clostridia > Christensenellales > Aristaeellaceae > UBA6115. Next base: position 1,273 of record CAZVSG010000151.1, read on the forward strand.
GGGCGGAACTGCAGATCCGGGGCGTCAAGCGCGATGAGGTCCCCACGACGCTCAGGACCGTCGAAATGGTGTTCATCCTCCACGGCGCGAAAGGGGAAAAGGGATTTTCCAGGGCGGCGGAGCTGGCCGCCAAATACTGCTCGGTGCATGAAACTGTTTCCAGGGTGGCGGAGATCAGCCTGCGCCTTGAATTTGCCTGAAACCGGTGAAAAAATTCCCCGGATAAAAGCATCCGGGGGAACGTTATGAATGGACACACGCTGGCTCAGCCCGAACGGGAGGAACCCGCGTTTTCCTTTGGCAGCGCCAGGCACAGCAGCACCGCGCCGAGGGTGTTCCCGATGCCGGCCGCCAGCAGGAAGAGCAGGGCCCGCGGGTCAAAGACGCCGCTCTGCGTGAACGCGGCGGAGAAATAGAAGGCGTCGGCGAGGACGTTCTCAAACCCGGCCAGGATGAAGGCGGGCACGCCCAGCAGGACCCCGACGGCCTTTCCGCTCTGAAGATATTTCCAGCCTTCCGCTGCCGAAAAGAGGATCATCCCGCAGAACATGCCGCGGATCAGCGTGGAGGGGAAAGACTGCGCCAGCTTGGCTGCCTGCAGATCAGCCACGCGGCTGTTGACCGCAAGGCTGTAGAGCAGGCCGGCCAGTGCCGCGCCCAGCAGGTTGCCGGGCAGGATCACGGCCAGCGTTTTCGCCTGCCCCCCGCAGATGGCCCGCCCGCAGCGCCCCGGATACTGCGGAAGGCCCAGGGTGAGGGCCGCGAACATGCCGAAGGAGAACAGGAAGGCGCCGACGATCCTCTGATCCGCGCCCAGGGACGCCGCGCCGCCCAGACCGGCGAGGACGCCTCCCATCAGCGCGCTGTAGAAGCCTTTCATCCGTGCCCTCCGGTTTGTGTTTATAATGTGCTTGGCTGCAGTATATCATGGATCCCAGGACCGTCAAGGCGTTCTTGACAGCGCGCCTGTCCGGGGATAGCATGGGCGAAACAACAGCCTTCCGGAGGAATGATGGACCGTGAGAAAATGAACCTGCTGACCCTGTTCCTGTCGGTGTTCAGGATCAGCGCCTTCACCTTCGGCGGCGGCTACGTCATCGTGCCGCTGATGCGCAGGCGCTTTGCCGAGGAGCTGAAATGGGTCGGGGAGGAAGAGATGCTGGACATGATCGCGATCGGACAGTCCGCGCCCGGCCCGATCGCGGTGAACACGTCCATTCTTCTGGGATACCGCCTGAAAGGGATCCCCGGCGCACTCACCGCCCTGCTGGGGACGGCGCTGCCGCCCCTGATCGTGCTTTCGCTCATTTCGATCTTCTATGAAGCATTCAGACAGAACACTGCGGTTTCCGCCATGCTTTCCGCCATGCGCTCCGGGGTCGCCGCGGTGATCGCGGACGTGGTGTGGAGCATGGGCGGCGGGATACTCAGAACCCGTCGGCCGCTTCCCCTGATCCTGATGGTCCTGGCTTTCCTGTCGGTGTGGCTGTTTAAATTACCCATCATCCTGGTGCTGCTTTTCTGCGGGTTTGCGGGCTTTCTTGACGCCTGGCTGAAACGGCGCGGTGCGGAGGCGGGAAAATGAGCATCCTTCTGACGCTGTACCTCTCCTTTTTTCAGGTCGGCCTGTTTGCCTTTGGCGGCGGATTGGCGGCCCTGCCGCTGATCCGGGAACAGACGGTCGTCCTGCATGCCTGGCTGGACCTGGCTGCCTTTTCCGACTTGGTAACGATCGCGGAGATGACGCCGGGGCCCATCGCGCTCAACGCCGCGACCTTCGTCGGCATGCGTGTGCAGGGGATCATGGGTGCTGTTGCGGCGACCCTGGGCTGTGTGACACCAAGCCTGATCATCGTGCTGATCCTGGCGCGCCTGTACAAGGCCTGGCGGGACAGACCGGGCTTTCAGGGGGTCCTTTCAGGTCTTCGGCCGGCTGTGGTCGCCCTCATCGCGTCCGCCGGACTGTCCATCCTGATCCTGGCGCTGTTTGGCGGTCATGGCATCGTGCCGGAGAAGCTGGACCTCATTGCCCTGTTCTGTTTTTCCTTTGCGCTGTTTGTTCTGCGAAAATGGAAACCCAGCCCGATCCTGGTCATCTTCGGCGCCGGGCTGCTGGGCGCGGGGCTGCGGTTTCTCGCCGGGCTGCAAGGATTTTAGCGGGAAGGAAGGGTTCGTTATGCTGATTGGTCAGCCCGGTATGGATCGAGGCGAACGCATCTTTTGTCTGGTGCGCCGATGACTCAAAATAGGTTGACCCGGCTGTTCATCGCGGCGG
>CAZVSG010000152.1:0-3515 GCA_964629345.1 uncultured Christensenella sp.
CCTTCATGCGGTAGACACACTCACAGAGACCCGCGTACCCCAGGCTGATGGTGGAATAGTTGTCGTACAGGAGCCGGTCGATCTTCTCTACCTTCCCCAGACGGCTGATCGCGCCGTACTGCCAGAGGATGGGAGCCACATCCGAGGGTGTCCCCAGCAGGGTCTCGTGTCGGATGCGCAACGCCTTATGGCACAGCTCACACCGCTCGTCCAGGAGCTTCCAGAACTTTTCCTCGTCTCCGTCTGCGCTGCACGCCACGTCCACCAGATTGATGGTCACCGCGCCCTGGTTGAAACGCCCGTAGTATTTATGACTCCCGTCCGGGTTCATGCCCTTGGTGTCCGGCGTCAAAAATGCTCGGCAGCCCATGCAGGTGTAGATGTCGCCCTTGAGCTGCTTCATGATCTTGGCGCTTATATAATCCGGCACCATGCGTTTGGCGGTACACTTCGCCGCCAGCACCGTCAGATGCCAGTACGGAGCGTCCTCGGTCATGTTGTCCTCGTCCAGGACATAGATCAGTTTCGGGAAGGCAGGCGTGATCCACACACCGACTTCGTTCTTGATGCCCTGGTGCCTCTGCTTGAGGGTTTCAGCGATGATCAGCGCCAGGTCGTCCCTGGTCTGTCCTGCCGGGACCTCATCCAGATACATGAACACCGAGACAAACGGCGTCTGGCCGTTCGTGGTCAGGAGCGTCTGGATCTGGTACTGGATGGTCTGCACACCCCGCTCCACTTCCTTGCGGACGCGCATCTCCGCCATGCGGTTGACTTCATCCTCGGTGTAGTCCCTGCCGATGGCGAGGAACTCATCCTTGATCTCGCTCTTATACTTCTGGCGGGACACATCCACGAAAGGCGCAAGGTGCGCCAGGGAGATCGTCTGCCCGCCGTAGGTGTTCGATGCTACCTGGGCAATGATCTGCGTGGCGATATTGCAGGCCGTCGAAAAGCTGTGCGGCTTCTCGATCAGGGTCTCCGAAATCACCGTGCCGTTCTGGAGCATGTCCTCCAGATTGACCAGCTCGCAGTTGGATATCGGCCCGCTGATATAGCCCATGTCGTGAACATGGATCACGCCCTCATCGTGAGCCTTGACCACATCCTCCGGAAAGATGTATCTCCGGCAGATGTCCTCGCTGACTTCGCTCGCCAGGTAATCCCGCATGGTGCTGTTCAGGATGGGGTCCTTGTTGCTGTTCTCCTGCTTCGCCAGCTCGTTGTCGTGCCGCAGGAGCGATAGGATTTTCGCGTCCGTGCTGTTCTGCTTGCGCAGGAGGGCATGCTGGAAACGGTACTCCGAATAGTGCCGGGCCAGCTTGTGGTGTCCGCTGTCATCCAGTTCATCGATCACCATGTCCTGGATCTCTTCGACAGACACAGCCCTGCCCAGAGCCTCGCAGCGTTTCTCCACTCTGTACGCCATCTGCTCCAGCTCAACACGGCTCAGCGCATCCTCTTTCACATCTGCGCTTGCGGATGCCAGGGCCGCCTCGATTTTATTTCTGTCGAACAGCGCCTCCGCGCCGTTCCTCTTGATAATCTTCAAGTGTCATCCTCCATTGCCTTTCTCGCCTCGGCCAGCAGGTCTTCGCAGGATTTCCCGAGGTACTTCCTGCATTGCTCGTCCAGGCGGTTGTAGAGTGCGGTCTGTTCGTCCGGGGTCAGATCGATGGTGTAGCACTCGCCCTCATCCACGGAATGGCTGCCCGAGACAATCGCGTCGATGCAGGTGTCCACCTTCGTCCTGTCCCAGTCGTTCAGGCCGATGTAAAAATCGTACCAGGCGTCCTGGTCACACATCTCCTCGGTGTATTCATCCATGGGATGGAGAGGCGTGAAGCCCTGGTCCTTGCGGATGCGGTCCACAATCTCCGACAGAAGACTCGTGCTCATGAGCTGGAAGCTCACGGTCGCAAAGCGGGTGGGATAGTCCAGATACATCTGGTTGTCGCCGTACAGAATCTCGGAACCAAAGTCGATGAAAACCTGGTCCTGAATGACCCGTTCAAACATGCCCATTGATCCTCGCCTCCTGCCTTGCGCACTTCTCATAAATCACACCCTGGATGGCGTGGTCGGGAATGTCATACATCAGCCTCAGCTGTTCGATGCAGATGAGCACATCCGCCAGCTCCTCGACCAGGTTGCCGTATGCTTCGCCGTCGTCCTTGCCGCTGTTTCTCACACGGCGCATCTTGCTGACCGCCTGGATCAGCTCCGCCAGCTCCTCGGCGTGGACCATTGCCTGGGCGTCATGGCCGTAAAAACCAATGACCCTGCCCTGGCCCGGAATGTCGAATGTCATACCGCGCCACCTTCTTTCTTCAGCAGCTCGATATAGCGGTTGATGTACCAGACCGCCTTGGACAAGTCCTCCGTCGTTTTCGCCGGGTCTTTCTTCCCGGCGCGGCAGATGTATTTCACCGCATTTGCAAGGTGGAACGGGAATCGCTGGTCTTCCAGAAAGTCGATGACCTCTATCTTCCCGCTCGTGTAGTGGCTGGGATGATTAACGGGATCGTTTTCAACATCCTCAATCGGACTGCCATTGGTCTGCGCCATAGGGTCCTGGTAAACCACAGGTTCGTTCTTTCGCATCATCTTCTCCTCTCCCAGGGGCAGTCGCCCTCATATGGGCAGCGGTCGCAGTTATCGTAGCGGCATTCGCCGTCGCTGTTCGCCACGCCGGAAATCCACAGCGTTGCCGCTGCAATGGCGATAGCCACAAGAAAAAGGTTTGCTACAGCTTCAAGCATCCTCGCTCTCCAATCTTTTCTTCTCCGCCGCGCGTCCCCGGTTCGCGCAGGAACGGCTGCAGTACTTTCTTGGCCGGGTGTACTCCTGGCTTGCTATGAATTCCTTCCCGCACATGGGGCAGACGGCGGTCCGGCTCGACTTCCAGTTTTCTGGTTTCCTGTGCTTGTTCTTCCACTGGAACCTGCACTCATCCGAGCAGAACTTTTTCACCCGGCCCTTGCGCGGCTGCACGACAGCCACACCGCAGTTCGGACAGAAGCCGGTCGCTACCGCGTTCAGAAATTCCTTTTCCTCCTGAGCTGTAAGCAGCTCCATTGCCTTGTCCTCCTTTCCTCGTGGGCTGTTTGCCTTGCGTCTCTTGTTTCACCGAAAGCAGGCTGTTTTTCTCAAAAAACACCCGAAAAGCGCCTCAAAAATCACCCGACAAGCAGGTGGCGTCAGAGGTTCGCATGTCCTGGATCGATGGTGGCCCTTTTCATTTCGCACCCGGATTCCATCCGGCGCATTGGAAAAGGAAAATCGCTTAAAACGGCTTGTTTTCAAGGGATTTCATGCCGTTTCAAGCGATTTTATGTCTTTCCGCCGTTTCACACAGCGTACTTCGATGCGCTCTTTGCCACGCCGAAGGGAGTATTCCTTGTTTCGCCGAATGAGTCCTATACCCCCGGGCCTCGAATTTTGCGTTTTTGCGTGAAAGAGGGGCCGACGGTCTTCTCCGGGGCGCCTGAAATAGATTCAGACCCGCCCCCCGG
>CAZVSG010000153.1:0-3293 GCA_964629345.1 uncultured Christensenella sp.
AAACCTTTATTCTCCAGTTCGAATCTGGATGGCGCCTCCAACAAGAGGCTGAAGCCCTGAGACGCGAGTTTCAGGGCTTTTCCATTCTCTTCAGCGCCGGGGACAGGCCGGCTGATACTGTCAGCCCCTGCCCGTTTATGATAAGATGAGGCCGGTGATTAAGTGAGGGTGAAAAAACGGCTGAGAGCGGACATGAGACGGAACGGTGTTCCAAACAGCCTTTAGGACATAGGGCATGTGCTGCCCGATTCCGCTCCGTGACCGTTCTGATGCGGGGACAAAACCTGGAGGCAATGACATGATGGAGGGCATTACGGCCCAGGCGAAACTGGCTGTGAGCGAATTGATTCAGGCCGCCGGGATGCAGCCTGGTCAGATCCTGGTGATCGGCTGCTCTTCCAGCGAGATGGTGGGGGAGCGCATTGGCAAGGGCAGCAGCATGGAAGCGGCGCAGGCCGCTTACGACGGGATCGCTCCGGTCCTCAAAGAGGCGGGAATCATTCTGGTAGCCCAATGCTGCGAGCATCTGAACCGCGCGCTGGCGGTGGAGAGGGAGGTGGCCGTGGCCCGGGGATACGAGGTGGTCAACGCCGTGCCGCAGCCTCACGCGGGCGGATCCTTTGCCGTGACGGTCTTTCGGAACATGACGGATCCGGTCCTGGTGGAGAGCATTGCGGCAGATGCCGGGCTGGATATCGGCGGCACGCTGATCGGGATGCACCTGCGCAGGGTGGCGGTCCCCGTGCGGCTGAGCCTGAAAAAAATCGGGCAGGCGGACATCCTCTGCGCCCGGACACGCCCGAAGTACATCGGCGGAAGCCGCGCGGCCCATCTGGAGCTGTGATGAGGACCCTCAGCGCAGATTTTGAGCAGATGGCGGACAGGGTTGCTGAGATCCGCAGAAAAAGCGCGAAGGCCGCAGCAGCCGCGGGCAGGGATCCGGCGGAGGTCCTTCTTTGCGCTGCCTGCAAGGCACAGACCAGCGGGACGGTGCGGCTCAGCGCGGCGCTGGACATCGATCTGTTTGGGGAAAACCGCATGCAGGAGCTGCGGGAGCATCTGAAAGAAGACGCCTTTGCCGGCAAACCCTGCCACTTTATCGGACAGCTGCAAACCAACAAGGTGCGCCATGTCGTCGGAAAAGCTGCGCTGATCCACAGCGTGGACTGCCGGCGTCTGATGGATGCCGTCCAGACAGAAGCCTCAGGGCAGAAGATCAGGCAGGATATCCTGTTTGAGATCAACCTGGAACGGGAGAACAGCAAGGCGGGCGTAAGTGAGGATGGACTTGACGCGCTGCTGGAGCATGCTGATGACTGCCCGAACCTCAGGGTGCGCGGGCTGATGGCGATCCCGCCTGCAGGTTTTTCAGAAGATGAAACCAGGCGGTGTTTCGCCCGGCTGCGGGAGCTGCTGGAACGCGCAGGAGCGAGGCGGAGCGACCGCGCTGCATTGGACACCCTCTCCATGGGCATGAGCGGCAGTTATGAAGCCGCTGTCATGGAAGGCGCTACCATCGTGCGCATCGGCAGGGGGATCTACGGGGAGAGAAACGGCTGAAAGCTCACTTGCGATAAGGAATATCGGGGGATCCCATCCCCCGAACCCCCAGGCCAGGGGTTTCATCCCCTGACCCGGAATTTTATAGAAAATCATTATAATCTATCTGTATAGAATACGAATGTATCAATACATTGACATGGATTCCGGGGTCCGGGGAGGAACTCCCCGGGCGGGGTTCGGGGACTGCGTCCCCGAAGTCTCCATAATATCCAGAATACATTGAGGGATATCGCGGGATCCCCGTTCCTTGCTTTATCGTTTCTCTCCGTCTCTCCCCGTTACCGCCTGATCAGCAGCACGCTCACGTCGTTGACGTTGGTCCCCGTCGGGCCGGTCATGATGAGGCCGTCCACCGCCTTCAAGGCGGTATAGGCGTCGTTGTCGGACAGGACCTGGTGGATGGCGAAGCCCGCTTCCCGCAGCTTCTGCGCGGTTTCCCAGTCGGTGTAGCCGCCGGCCGCGTCCGTAGGTCCGTCGGTGCCGTCGCTGCCCAGGGAGAAGACCGCGGTACCGGTCAGGCCGTCGATCTCCGCTGCGGCGGAGAGCGCGATCTCCTGGTTGCGCCCGCCCCTGCCCTTTCCGGTCAGTTTGACGACGGTCTCCCCGCCGGCGATAAACGCGAGGCTGGTATCGCTGCTGTGGTGGTACTGCGCGATGCTGCCCAGGAAGCTGCCGGCCTCCCGCGCCTGGCAGGCGAGGCTGGCGGTGAGGATGAGGGGCCGATAGCCCAGGGCCGCCGCGGTGTCACCGGCGGCCTGACAGAGGACGTTGACGCTGCCGGTGACCAGGCTCTTGACGTTGTCAAGGCTTTTGGGCGTCTCCTGCGCCAGCAGTTCCATCGCTTCCGGCGGCAGCCGAAGCCCGTATTTCTCCACGATCCTGAGGGCGTCCGCGCAGGAGGAGCTGTCCGGGTAGGCGGGCCCGGAGGCGATCATGTCCAGCGGGTCGCCGATGATGTCCGACAGGATGACGGACCAGACCTGCGCGGGCGCGCAGAGGCTGGCAAAGCGCCCGCCCTTGACGGCGGAGAGGCGCTTCCTGATCGTGTTCATCTCCTTGATGTCCGCGCCGCAGCGGAGCAGCTGGCCGGTGAGGTCCTGAAGGGATTCCGGGCTGATCAGCGGCTTTTCAAACAGGGCGGATCCGCCGCCGGAGATCAGCAGCAGGACGCTGTCTTTGGGGGACAGCCCGCTGACCAGCCGGATGGCTTCCTCCGTGGCGGAAAAGGAGTTCCCGTCCGGGACCGGATGCCCGGCTTCCCGGAGCGCAAAGCCCGGGATTTCCCCCATCAGATGGCCGTATTTGGTGATGACGATGCCCTGATCGATCCGGTCACCGAGCGCCTCCGACGCGGCCTTGGCCATCTGCCAGGCGGCTTTGCCCAATGAAACGGCAACGACGCGGCCGCCTTTGTCAAAGCGGATGTCCCTGAGCGCCGACATGACGGCCGTGTCCGGCTGGGCGGCCCTGAGCGCGGCATTGATGATCTCCTGTGCGTCCCTGCGCAAGTCCATAGGTTTCTCCTTCATCAAAAATCAACAGGAGGCCGGAGCAAATGCTCCGGCGCTCCGGTGTGAACGGCCCTTGTTCGCCTTTACAGGATCAGGGAGAGCAGCCAGACGTTGAGGAAGCCGGCGATGCCGACCAGCAGGGTGCCCAGCGTCTGGGTCTTGTAGCCATCCTTGACTTCCATGTCGCCGAAGTTGGTGACCACCCAGAAGTAGCTGTCG
>CAZVSG010000154.1:0-3271 GCA_964629345.1 uncultured Christensenella sp.
CTCATCCGTTCTGCCCCTCCTGTGCCTTGATCCCGCTCATGGCCAGGCCGAAATGCTCATCCGGGCTGTCAGGCTTCAGGATGTCCACGACCTTTCCTTCCGCGACAATGACGATGCGGTCGCAGATGGAGCGCAGTTCCATCAGTTCGCTGGACACCATCACGATGGTTAGCCCGTTCTCCCGGTTAAGGCGGACCAGAGTATCCAGCACCAGCGCCTTCGCGCCGATGTCAATGCCGCGGGTCGGCTCGGAGACAAAGAGGAACCGGGGTTCCAGCGCCAGCGCCCGCGCGATGCAGACTTTCTGCTGATTGCCGCCGGACAGTGTCCCGGTCGGCTGGGCGGGCGACTGGCAGCGGATATCCAGGTCATGGATCATCCTGCGCGCGTATTCGCGCACCCGGCGGACAGATTTGATCCTGAAGAAGCTGATCCCGCTGAGGAACTGTCCCTTGATCTGCATGGCGTTGAAGCAGATGTTGTCCTGGATGGATTCATCCAGCAGCAGCCCCACGCCCCGGCGGTCCTCCGAGACCATGCTCATACCGTGGCGAAGGGAGGCTTCAGGGTTGTTCAGCGGCAGCGGCTCACCGAACAGCGAGACAGACCCGGCGGAGGGATAAAGCCCCATGACGCCGTTGGGCAGACCGACCTTGCCCTGCCCAGCCAGCCCGCCGATGCCGATGATCTCCCCTTCCATCACGTCCAGGTCGATCCCGCGGACCGTTTCACCGGGCATCTGGACATGCAGGTCCCGCACCTGAAGCGCAACCCGGTCAGACAGCGGCTGTGTCCGCGGCGGCGGGGCGATGATGCCCTCGCTGCCCCGGCCGATCATCATGCCGGCCATCTCCATCATCGTCGTATCGCGGATGGGCTTGCTGCCGACCAGCTTGCCGTCGCGCAGAATGGTGACGGTATCCGCCGCCTTGAGCACTTCCCCCAGGCGGTGGGTGATGAAAATGATGGCGATCCCGCGCTGCGCGATGGATCTCATCACGCTGATCAGCTGGTCGGCCTCGCTCTCGGTGAGCACCGCGGTCGGCTCGTCAAACACCAGCAGCCTGACCCCGGTCTTGTCGATCTCGCGGGCGATCTCGACGAACTGCATGTACCCCACTGGCAGGTCCTTGACAGGGGCGCTTTCCTCGATTGAGACCCCCACGCTGTCCAGCGCGCGCCGGGCATCCGCCGCCATGGCGGGATGATCCAGGGACTCCATCTCATGACCCAGGATGCGGCTGATGAAGTTGGGACGGCTGATCTCCCGGTTGAGCTTGATGTTCTCCGTCACCGTGAAGCCGGGGATCAGCATGAACTCCTGGTGCACCATGCCGATGCCGTGGGCCATGGCATCCTGGGGCGAGAGGATGTGCGTCTCCTTCCCCATCACACGGACCTCGCCTTTGAATCCCCCGGTGGCCTGGATGACCGGCATGCCGAAGAGGATGTTCATCAGCGTGGACTTGCCCGCGCCGTTCTCGCCCAGCAGGGCGTGGATCTCCCCGGAGCGGACCTTCAGCGTCACGTCCCGCAGCACCGCGCTTTCACCATACTGCTTGGAGACGCCGTTCATTTCAAGGATGTACTCCGCAGACAAAAGCAGACCGCTCCCTTCCGTAAAACCCGCGGCCAGGGATTTGGCCGCGCGCAATTGGGTGGAAACAGGGCCTGCCGGCCGGAAAAGCAGGCAGGCCCTGTCTCAGAAATGTTTCAGACCCTTATTTCAGATAATCCCTGAAGTTCAGGTTGTCAAACAGGATCATGAAGTAGTTGGGTACTTCATTGCCGTTGGCATCCACGTAGGTGGACACTGCGGCTTCCGCGCCTGCGGCGTCGGCAAGGTTCTTGATCAGCTTATCCTTGTTGGTCTTCTCGCCGCCGTTCTCGATCCAGTCCTTGGCGTACTCAAAGCCGCCGAAGATCATGCTCATGTTGACGGGGACCGCCCAGGTGGAGACGCGGTCCACCGCACCCAGCTCGTTCAGCTTCGTCGCCATCTTGGCCAGGTAGGACTCGATGTTGCCGTAGTCTTCCGGAGAGACCGCCAGGCCAAGGGAGGCCGGGAAGCCGTGGAAGGGGCTGGGGCAGCAGGGCAGGGGGTAAAAGGCGTTCGCTTCTTTCAGCACCGCCGCCTGCAGGGCTTCCTGCATGCCGCAGTTGGTGCAGAAGAAGGCGACCTTCTTGCCGGCGTACTCTTCCATGACCTTGGGCACGTCGGAGAGGATGAAGGTCTGCGCGCCGGTCATGCCGGCGTCCCCGGTCGGGTCAGGCGCGTCGCGGAGAACCAGCTCGATGCCGGCCAGTTTCGCTTCTTCCTGCATGATGTTCCAGCGGGCCACGATGGTCTCATAACCCATGTGCCGGGCGAAGGAGTAGTGGATGAGCACCTCAGCTCCCCATTCCTTGGCCGTCTGGACGATCTGGCTGCCGCCGTTGATCTCGTCAACGCCCAGGACCACGTCAGCGGCGCCGGCGATGTCGGCGGGATCCTCAGCAGGGACGCCCGCGATGAGCAGGATGTCCGGGCGGGTCTCGCGGATCTTGGTGAAAGCCGCGGTCGCGCCCTGCACAGCCTGGACCATGATGATGGCCTTGACCTTGGGATCTTCAGCAAACTGGAGCAGCTTGCCCATGGTGGTTTCCACTTCGGAGGAGAAGTTGTCCGGATACGTGTCGGTGATTACGATACCGGGGTTCTCGCTGACCAGTTTCTCGGCGGCGCGGTACTCTTCCTCGCCCTGGGAGGTGGTGCCGGTCAGGATGGCGATCTTGTACGGCACTTCAGCCACCGGAACCTCAGTCGGTGCCTCGGTGGGCGCAGCGGTGGGTTCCTCAGTCGGCGCAGCAGTCGGCGCCTCGGTGGGCGCAGCGGTCGGCGCTTCGGTCGGTGCCTCAGTGGCCGCAACGGTCGGCGCAGCCGTCGGTTCGACCGGAGGCTTCTCAGCGGGCTTCGTCAAAAAGTAGATTGCAATTGCCGCGGCAATGACCAGAAGGACGACGAGAAGGATGGTCCAGTTTTTCTTTGACATTGTACAACTCCCCCTTGTTTTCGAGAATCTATGTCCGATGAATATCATACGAATAATCTTACATGGTGTCAAGCAAATCATGCGTCTTTTTTTGTTCTTGCCTGGATATCCATACGAAATTCCTAACTTCAGCCAGCATGGATCGCATTCATGATCCATCAAAGACTTCCGATTCTCCGCCGGGGCGTATCCTGAAACAAGCCCTTGATTATATCGCCTGTTGTGATAGAATCTTCTTA
>CAZVSG010000155.1:0-3227 GCA_964629345.1 uncultured Christensenella sp.
TTTGAAAAGGAAGAGAGCCTGAAACTGCCGGAAGCCCTGACGCTGGAAAGCATCCAAGCCGCGGCCGGCGACACGGTCCGGAAGGGACAGATCCTGGCCCGCTATGATACCGCTGTGCTGAAGGAAAGCCTGAAGGAAGCGGAAACCGCCCTCACCGGGCAGGACGATACGATCGTGCAGCTTCTGGCGCAGCAGGACAGTGAGCAAAGGATCAGAACACCGATCGCGGGGGTCGTGAAACAACTGAATCTGACGGCAGGGCAGATGGTACAGCAGACCCTGCGGGATCAGCCCGCAGCCATCCTTTCCGCCAACGGGCTGATGCGGGTGGATATCATCCCTTCCCAGACCCTGAGCCTGGGTATGGCCGTGAAAGTCAGGGTTGGCACGGGCATACAAGCCGGAAGTGTCGCGCGCCTTGAGCAGGACGGCGGCGCAGAGGTCACATTCCCGGATACCAGGGCAAATATCGATGAGACGGTGCAGATCATGCTTGGCGGCGTGACGGTCGGGGAAGGGAAGGCTCAGGTGGATCTGCCTTACCTGCTGTATACAAAGATCGACGGGGTCGTAGCAAGCGTACCGGTAAAATTGAACAGCGCCGTAGGGCGCAATGCCGCCCTCTTCATGATCCAAAACGCTGCGCCGCAGGACGATTATCTGGATGCGCTGGCTGACCGGGACGAGATGGTACGGACAATTTCAAGGCTTGAAGAACTGCTTGCCGACCCTGTGTTCGTCTGTGAATCAGACGGCATCGTGGCGGAAGTGGCCGTTCAGGAAAACACGGCTCTGCAGAAGGGGTCCGAGCTGCTAAGGCTGTATACAGGCAACTCGTTTGCTCTTGACGTTTCGGTGGATGAACTGGACATCCTTTCAGTCCAGGCAGGCCAGGAAGGCCTGGCTTCCCTTGACGCGATCCCCGATGAGGAGTTTCCGGTCAAGGTGGAGAAGATTTCGCCGCTGGGCACCAACAGCGGCGGTATCACCAACTACACGGTCACGCTGTCGATCCGGGAGGACAGCCGCCTGCGCAGCGGGATGAACGGCACGGCGACCCTGACGGTCGGCGAGGCGCGGGACAGCGTGCTGGTGCCGCTGGCGGCGCTGATGAGCGACCGCGGCGGCAGCTTCGTGCTGCTCAAAGGGGAGAGCGAGGCAGCCGGCGCTGAAGCGCAGGGGGTCAAGACCTATGTCAAGGTCGGACTGTCGGACGCGAACTACGCGGCGGTCATCGAGGGGCTGAATGAAGGCGATGTTGTGCTGGTACGCCCCAGCGCGCTGACGGGCACCGGGACGCCCATGCAGAATCAGCCCGGGTTTGGGATCATGATGGGCCCCGACCGCCAATTCAACCCCGGCGGAGGACAGCGGCCATGATCAGGATGCAGGGGATCGACAAAGCCTACAAGCTTGGCGGAGAGAGCATCCTGGCGTTACAGCAGATCAGCTTTGAGATCGGGGACGGCGAGTACGTCGCGATCACGGGCCCCAGCGGCAGCGGCAAGTCGACCCTGATGAACATCATCGGCTGCCTGGATGTGCCGGACAACGGCATTTATGAACTGGCCGGCATAAATACAAAAAAATACTCGGCCCGCCGTCTGGCCGCGCTGCGCAATACCCACATCGGCTTCATCTTTCAGGGGTTCAACCTGCTGGGGCGGCTGAATGCCCTGGAAAACGTTGAGCTGCCCTTGATCTACCAGCATATGGGACGGCGCCGCCGGCGCGCGCAGGCGCAGGAAGCGCTTGAACGGGTCGGGCTGAGAGACCGCATGAAGCACCGGCCTCAGCAGCTGTCAGGCGGGCAGCAGCAGCGCGTCGCCATTGCCAGAGCGCTGGCTGCCAAACCCAACCTGATCCTGGCTGACGAGCCCACAGGCAACCTGGACAGCAAGACAGGAGCTGAAATCATGGACATGTTCGATGCTCTGCACAGGCAGGGCAACACCATCGTGCTGATCACGCATGACCCGAACATCGCAGGGCGCGCGCAGCGATCCCTGCACATCGTGGACGGGCAGATCCAGACGGATGAGAGAAACGGGGTGATCTGATGCAGTCGGTCCAGATGGCCTTCAAGTCGATCATGGGGAATAAAATGCGCTCCTTCCTGACCATGCTTGGGATCATCATCGGCGTCATCGCCGTCGTTGTCCTGGTATCCATCGGCCAGGGGGCGAACAGGTCAGTCAGCAGCAGCATTGAAAAGCTGGGCACCAACCTCCTGACTGTCAGCATCAACGCCAGGCGCAACAACCCGGTCACGCTCGGCAGCCTTCAGGATCTCAGCCAGCTTCAGGACATCGCGCACGTCAGCCCTGTATCCACGTCTTCAGGCACGCTCAAGGCAGGGCTGAAGCAATATGAGGACGGGTCGATTCTGGCAACCACGCCCGGATACGACCTGATCCGGAATTACAAGGTCATGGAAGGTCGATTTCTGACCCGGCCGGACGTCAGCAACCGCAGCTTTGTGGCTGTGCTGGGGCAGGAAACCGCGCAAGAGCTGTTCGGGAGCGTGCACGCCGTCGGGCAGATCTTTACCTACCAGGGCTTCCCTTTTACAGTGGTTGGGATCCTTGACGAAATCGGCAGCAGCATGGCAGGTTCCGGCGACAATCTGGCCATCATTCCGTTCACGGTGGGCGAAAGGCTGTTCCAGCGAAAGGGGATCAACAACGTATACATTTCCGCGCTCTCCTCAGAGCGTGTAAAAGAAGCGGAGAAAGCGGTAACAGCTTTTATGGACGATCTGATGGTCGGCGCTTCCTCGTCGACCACCTACAGGATCTACAACCAGACCTCCGTCCTGGAAACCCTGAGCACCGCCACCTCCACCCTGACCCTGATGCTGGGCGGGATCGCCGCGATCTCACTGCTGGTCGGCGGGATCGGTATCATGAACATCATGCTGGTCTCAGTGTCCGAGCGTACAAGGGAGATCGGGATCCGCAAGGCGATCGGGGCTTCGCGCCGCAATATCCTCAGCCAGTTCCTTGTCGAAGCGCTGGCTGTCAGCCTGCTGGGGGGGATCCTGGGCTTGGGCATCAGCATCCTTGCGACTGGCTTTTTGGGGCCTATGCTGAACATGCAGCTGACCGTATCACCCACGATTGCGCTGCTTGCGGTCGGCTTTTCTCTGATCATCGGCGTGCTGTTCGGGCTTTATCCGGCAAACAAAGCAGCCCGGCTCCTGCCGGTGGAAGCATTGAGGTATGAGT
>CAZVSG010000156.1:0-3159 GCA_964629345.1 uncultured Christensenella sp.
TTCTTCTTGGTGAGGAAGTCGACCGTGAAGCTCTTCTGCAGAATGGCATCCCCGCGGTACTTCTCGTTGGTGAGGATGGACCTGACAGTGGACGCCTGCCAGACCGTCTTGCCGCCGGGGGTGAGGATGCCCGCTTCCATCAGCCGCTTTGCGATAGCGGATGGGGTCATGCCCTCCATGAACAGCCGGTATATCATGCGGACGCTGGCTGCTTCGCTTTCCACAATCGCGGGGCGCCCGTCCTCGCCCTTCTCATATCCGAGGAACTTTTTGTACGGAAGAGACACTTTTCCGTCGGCAAAACGCTTGCGCTGACCCCATTTCACATTATCACTTATGGACCTCGACTCTTCCTGCGCTAAACTTGAGAGAATGGTCAGCAATAACTCGCCTTTTCCGTCAAAGGTATAGATGTTCTCTTTCTCGAAGAAAACCTCAACCTTGTGCTGCTTCAGCTTGCGGACTGTTGTCAGGCTGTCCACTGTGTTGCGGGCAAACCTGCTGACTGATTTTGTGACGATGAGGTCTATCTTTCCAGCCAGCGCATCCGACACCATCCTGTTGAAACCGTCGCGGTTCCTTGTGCTGAGGGCAGAAATCCCTTCGTCAGTGTACACGCCAGCAAAGAGCCAGTCCGGGGTTCCTTGAATGTAGGCAGTGTAGTAGTCTACCTGGGCTTCATAGCTGGTCAACTGCTCCTCGGTGCCAGTGGATACGCGGGCATAGGCGGCCACCTTGCGCTTTGTGTTCTGCCCAATAGGGCTCTGTGTGTGCAGGCTCCTGGTGGCTGGTATCATGGTCACATTCGTGAGAAGCGTCAATTTGTTTCCCTCCTTGCGTAATTTGCCTGGCGGACGCCCTCGCGCATGGCCGCCGTCCAGCTTTCCGATCTGGAGCGGTCTTTCCATCGTTTATCGATTCGCCTGCCGTCTTTGAAGATGAACACCAGGACGTTGCCTTCCCTGGCCAATACCCCCGTGAGCCGGCTAGCAGGGGCATCCGTGTCCCCCAGGACCTCCCGGGCAGCGGTCAGCAGGGCGGCCTCCGGGATTTGTTTTGAGCCGCAGGCGCCTTTACCCAGGGTGTTGTAGGTAGAGCAGATCCATACAGGGCCGGTCGGCCTGGATTTACGGTTGAAGTGTTTTCCGCAAATGGCGCAGGTGATGAGCCCGGTGAAGGGATAGGTGTCCTGTTCCTTCTTTTTCTGACAATGCCTGGCGGCGCGACGGGCCATTTCCTCCTGTGCCGCGGTGAACTGCGCGGCAGGAATGATCGCTTCGTGCGTTTCCGCGGCATGGTACTGGGGGAGCTGGCCTGCGTTGGCCATCCTCTTCTTGGTCAGGTGGTTTTCAGTGAAGGTCTGCTGGAGCAGCAGGTTGCCAGTGTAGGCATAATTGCAAAGTACCCGTTTTACCCCATTTCGGCACCATGCATTACCAAAGCGCGTAAGGACTTTATCTCTGTTCAGCTTTTTCATGATTGCGGCAAAACCCCGGCCCTCCAGATAGAGCCGAAAAATAAGCTTGACGATGTCGGCTTCCTCCGGCACTATGGTCAGCATCCCGTCCTTGCAGCGGTAACCCAGCATGGTGCCGTTCCAGGGCTTGCCCTCCGTGAAGTTTTTCCGGATGCGCCATTTTTGGTTTTCGCTGACAGACAGGCTTTCCTCCTGGGCATACGATGCCAGGATGGTCAGCATAAGCTCGCCGTCGCCGCTCATGGTGTGAATGTTTTGTTCCTCAAAATAGACGTCCACGCCGATATCCTTGAGCTCGCGCACCGAATTCAGCAAGTCGACTGTGTTGCGGGCGAAGCGGGATATCGACTTCGTCAGCAGGAGGTCGATCTTTCCCGCCCTGCAGTCATTGAGCATTCGCGCGAACTCCGGCCGGCTGCTCTTCGTTCCCGTTATGCCCTCGTCCGCGTATATGCCTGCAAAAGTCCATCCGGGATGGCTGCGGATGTAGCCGCTGTAGTGGCTGACCTGCGCCGCCAGGGAGTGCAGCATCCCTTCCTTCTCTGACGAGACCCTTGCGTATGCGGCGACCCTTTTATGAGCCTGCATAGCTGTATATGTCATCTGTTTTTTGACCACTGTCACTTCCATGGCAAGCCCTCCTTTCGCTGTGACATCTATCACTCTGAATGCGGATATTATCAAGTCTTTTCAACGATAAATGCTGTTCTCAGGCATCCCATGCCTGTCCGCAGCACCGGCTTCGATTTCGCGGAGTTCAGCCTCCGTAATGAAGCCGTTTTCAAGCCATTTCCTGTAGGCGGCAATTTCCAGAAGATAGCGGATGACCGCCTGCTCCCTGCTCATGGGCGGCTCCTCTTCGATCTGGCGCTGCAGGACTGTGAGCAGTACTTCCGTTCACGTCTGCCGTAAGCATCGAACTGCTTTCCGCAAGCAAGGCAGGCGAATGAGCGCGTGCTCTTTCGGCCTGGCTCAGCCGGGTGTTTGTTCCACCAGGCAATCCGGCATCTGTCTGAGCAGTACTTCCTGGCGCGATAGCCGGGGGTCTGTCTGATTGGAACGCCGCAGCTAAGGCAGAATGGCGCTCCCTTGCCAGTCGGTTCCCCGTTCTTTACGTATCCGTCAGTCAGGTTGTTTCTTCTGCAGAAGGATTGGACTGTGTTTTCCGATAAGCCAAGCGCTCCAGCTATCTTCGCGTAAGATTCGCCAGCCCCGCGCATCTTCCGCACATTTTCTTTTTGCTCATTTGTCATGCCCTGTCCTCCTGTCTGAGAACTTCTGTCCTCAAAGCTCACTGGAAGATTCCGTGCTGTTTGGACGAAAACTCCGAAATAAAAAAAGCCCCCAGCTGGACACGTATCCAGACTGGGGGTTAATTGAGGGTTCGTTATTCGGCTTCTTCGTTGCTATCCTGCAACTGCGCCAGGATTGTCTTGAGCTTCTCCGGCACAGGCAGTCCCAGGTACACTGTGTTCTCCAGGATGGACAGCCCTTCATTGCTCAGGTAGAAGAAGATAACCGCCGTCCTCAGGCCGGCACCCGTACCAATGATGTTTGCGTCCACAATATGGGCCACACCGACCAAACTGAAGATGAGGATCTTTCGGAAGATTCCCCTAAAGCCCACCTCGCTGGATAACGTCTTGTCGATGATGGCCACCATCACCCCGGTGATATAGTCC
>CAZVSG010000157.1:0-3137 GCA_964629345.1 uncultured Christensenella sp.
GTCGGATTCGGAGAAGAGGCCTCTGCGGCGGCCGGTGCCGATGAAGGTGCCGATGGTGTCAAAGGTGTCCGTGAGCGAGAAGGCGAAGATGGTCATCAGCACCAGGGGCAGGCGGCCCAGATCGGAGAACAGGCTGGGCAGGCCGGCGGAGGTGAAGATCACGCCGAAGGTCTGGGGCAGCTGGGAGGCGGCCTCGGAGAAGCTGACGGATTCGCCCAGTTTGGTCAGCCCCATGGGGATGCCGATGAGGGCGGTAATGATAATGGACAGCAGGATGGCGCCCTTCACCTTCATGACTGAGAGCATGATGACCAGCACCAGTCCGATGAGGAAGAGCCAGAGGGTCGCATGGTTGAAGCTGGGGATGGAGGGAACGCCCGCGCCGAAGTTGATGAGGCCGACGTTGAGCAGCCCGATGTAGGCGATGAAGATGCCGATGCCCCCGGAGATCGCGTTCTGAAGCCCCCTGGGGATGGCGCGGATGATGTGCTTGCGCACCTTGGTGACGGTGACAAGGATGTTGATGAGGCCGCAGAGGAACACCATGGACAGCGCCTGCTGCCAGGAGAATTTCAAGGTGAAGCAGACCGTGTACACGAAGAAAGCGTTCAAGCCCATGCCGGGCGCCTGGGCGTAGGGCACGTTGGCGAACAGGCCCATCACCAGGGTGCCGATGACGGAGGCGATGATGGTGGCCAGGAAGACCGCGCCCCAGGGCATGCCGGACTGGCTGAGGATGGCCGGGTTGACCGCGATGATGTAGGCCATGGCGAAGAAGGTGGTGAGCCCGGCGATGAGCTCCGTCGAGACTTTGGTGCCATGCTGTTTGAGTTTGAACAGTGTCTCCATATCCAGTCTCCCTTTTCCGGGCAGAGCCCGTTACTACTTGGAGAATATAACACAGCCGGGCCGGCTTGTCACCAGGATAGGCGAACATTTTTTATTCGAATTAAGTCAGTGTTCGTATTTTATTGGCTGAATACCTGAATGGCTGATGGCCGCTCATATCCATCGACAATGCAGGGCGGCATTCCGTTATGCGCAGAGGAAAGGTTTCAGGTTGTCAACTGACAGAGCAATGAAGTAATATCAAATGTGAAAGTATCCCGCCGCACAAAACCCCCGTCACGGATGCTTTATGCTCGGACAGGACATGTTCAGCCGCCATCACATGAAGAGCCTGGCTGCAGGTCCCAGGGAAAGGCTTCAGCCGAGCGGATGAAATACCGCAAAGGAAACAAAGAATGAAAAGAGCCGGCATCCTGTTGTTTTCCCTGGGCTTGGTCCTCCTGTGCGCCAAAGGGTATGCGCAGGAAGAAAAGATATACCGTGAGATCCCCCCGCTCCTTCAGGTCACGGTGAAGACACAGGCAGCCAAGGAAGTCAACCGTACCTGGACGGATAGTGTCACCACGGCGAACCCGGATGTCAACGCCAGGCTGGAAGAGGAACTGGCGCGGATGCGCAGGGAGGCCGCCCCCTTCCTGGACAGCGGAGACAAGCAGCTGGAGCTCACGGTGAGCTACCGCATTTCAGGCGACAGCTGGGCCAGCTTCCTTTTGGTGCGCCGGATCTGTGTCGCGCGAATGACAAAGCACATCGCCTTTGAATGCTTCAGCTTTGATATGGCGACCGGCAGGGAACTGACACTCTCCGACCTTTTCCCGCCCGGCAGCGGGGCCTGGGCGCTGCTCTCAGGCACTCTGCGGGAAACACTCCTATCCGTCTACCCCGGAGAGGAAAGGCAAATGGCGGCGGTCGATGCGCTCTGCCGGGATGAAGCGGTCAGGGGCATGCCCTTCATGGTGGGGACCTACCAGCTCATGCTGCCCGTATCGCTGGAGGAAGTCCTCCCGGGCAAGCCCCAGATCGTTCAGACAACGGTATTTTTTGATGAACTGGAAGCGTATTTCACGCAGGAAGCCGCAAAGCAGCTTGACAAACGCGGCTACCGCGTGACAGCGCTCACCTTTGTCGATGGTCCGGCCGGCGCTTCGACTCTGCAGGTGGTCGACGCATTGGGACGCGCAGGAGCGAACGGCACCTTCTTCATCACCGGCTATTATCTGAACAAATTCCCCGAAGGCGCCCGCCGCGCGGCGGATGCGGGATCTCTTCTGGGAAGTCATACGATGCGGCATCTGAACTCAAGAAAAATCACCCGGGAGTATATCCTCAGGGACAAGGAGGAGTTCACAGCGCTCCTGCAGCAGACCGCAGGGGTGACCCCTCGCGTCTTCCGGGCCCCGGGCGGCGAATACCTGAGCTACCTCAACTGGGGGATCGGCTGGCCGAACTTCCACTGGTCCTGCACGGCGCTGGATTCCGTTTATTCGAACCCGTCGGACATCGCCCGCCGCGTCATCGGGACCGCGAAGGACCTGTCCATCGTGCTGATGCATGACTGCCTGACGCGGACGGCCAAGGCGATGCCCAGGATGCTCGCAGGCCTCCGGGCCCGTCACTTCCTCTTTGCCACCGTGGAGGAACTGCTGCGCATGAACGGCATCCCGATGGAGCCGGACCGTTCCTACCGCGACGGGACCGGCGCGATGAAGATCCCCCGGGACGGGGTGTCCTCCGGAGATTAGAACGCCCGTTTCGTTCTCCCTCATGTCATACGCTCCTAATAAAGGCCTTCCCTGCATCGCTTATGCCCCGGGCAGGTTGCCCTCCATCATGATTTGATATACTATCCTATTAATAACATCGCGGTCCGGGAGGTGACGCAATGACAGGAGCCGTGCGGAAAGACGGAAACGGCCGCATCGCGGGCAGCCTCCCGGGCATCGCTGCGTCAGGCAGCCTGTTCGCCTATCTGTACTGCATGCTCGCCTCCACCGCCATCATCAGCCGCCCGATCCCCGGCGGGGCTCTGTTCATGATCGGCCAGGTCACCGTGCTGTTCGTCAAACTCATCCGTCCCGGGGATTTCCGTCGGCTGCCCAGGTCGATGCGCCGGGGCGGTCTTTTCCTGGGCGCGCTGTCGGCGCTGTTTGCCCTGGGCATCCTGCTGATCTATCCGCTGGCGGTCGACCTGCCGGGAGTATGGCTCATTTTCGCGCTGAGTCTGATGGTGCTGGCCATGGGCGAGCTGCTGGAGACGGTGGAGCGCGCCTGCCGGCACCGGGGGCTGA
>CAZVSG010000158.1:0-3104 GCA_964629345.1 uncultured Christensenella sp.
GACGGCCTGGAAATGCTGGGCGGCCGCTCCAACATGCTGATCGCGGCCAGGGCGGCCGGCGTTCAGTGCTTTGACACGGTGTTCACCAACGTGGACGACATGGAAGGCTTCCGCAGGGAAACACAGATGGTCAAGCAGATGGGCTTTGACGGCAAATCGCTGATCAGCCCCAGGCAGATCCCGATCACACACGAGATCTTCTCGCCAACGGAGAAGGAGATCCGGGAAGCGGAAGCCATCCTGATCGCCTGGCAGGAAAACTCAGCACAGGGCATCGGCGTGTTCACCGTGAACGGGAAGATGATCGACATCGCCTTCATCCCGGACGCGGAGCGGACGATCGAGCTGGCGAAAGCCTCCGGGCTGTATAAGGGGGAACTCTGAGATGAAAAACGCAGTGAACCGCGACATACCCGATGAACTCCTGAAGCACGGCTATGAAGTCTTCCGGGGTTCGAACTACCGGGACGCCGCAAGCTACAAGAAAGCCTCGCCCCGGTCCGCCCTGCGGACCTCACAGCAGGACACCAAGGTGCTGCCCTCCATCCGGGAGGCAATCCAGGCAGTGGGTTTTAAGGACGGCATGACTGTCTCCTTCCACCACCACTTCAGGGAAGGCGATTACATTGTCAACCAGGTGATGAAGGAGATCGTGGACCTGGGCTACAGGGACATCACGATCGCGGCTTCCTCGCTGGGGCAGGCGCACGACCCGGTGGCGGAGTACATCGAGCAGGGCATCGTGACCGGCATCCAGACCTCGGGCATCCGGGGAAAGATGGGCGAAGTGGTTTCAAGAGGCAAACTGAAGACCCCCGCCATCCTGCGCAGCCACGGCGGCCGCGTGCGCGCGATCGAGGAAGGCGAAGTGCATATCGACGTGGCGTTCATCGGCGCGCCGACCTCCGACTGCATGGGCAACGCCCGGGGCAAGGGCGGCAAGAGCGACTGCGGCGTGCTGGGCTATTCCGAAGTGGACGCCCGCTACGCCGACAAAGTGGTGGTGATCACCGACTGCCTGGTAGATTTCCCGAACTTTCCGCCCTCCATTGAAGCCAGCTACGTGGACTTTGTGGTGGTTGTGGACGAGATCGGCAACCCCAAGAAGATCGCCAGCTCTGCCGCCAGATTCAGCACGGACCCCCGGGACCTGCTGATGGCCGAATACTGCGCGAAGGTAATTGAAGCGACGCCCTGGTTCAAGGACGGCTTCTCCTTCCAGACGGGGGCCGGCGGGCCGAGTCTTGCGGCCAACCGCTACCTGGAACCCCTCCTGATCAAGCACGGGATCAAGCTGGGCTGGATCATCGGGGGCATCTGCGCCCCGGCGGTGGATCTGCTCAACAAAGGCCTGGTGAACACGATCATCGACACGCAGGATTTTGACATCGCGGGGGTCGAATCGGTCAGCAGCCACCCGAGGCACTTTGAGATGAGCACCTCGCAGTACGCCAGCCCCAGCAACAAGTCAGCGTTTGTCAACAAGCTGGACTACGTGATCCTGGCGGCGCTGGAAGTGGATACAAGCTTCAACGTGAACGTGATCCCGGGCTCGGACGGCGTGCTTCGCGGAGCGCCCGGCGGGCACCCGGACACGGCGGCGGGGGCGAAGTGCTGCATCATCGTGACGCCGCTGGTGCGCGGCCGGATGGCCACGATCTGCGAGGACGTGGTGACGGTGACCACGCCCGGGGAAAACGTGGACGTGGTGGTGACGGACTACGGCATCGCGGTGAACCCGGGAAGGCCTGAGATCTATGAAGCGCTCAAGGCGGCCGGGCTGCCCCTGAAAACCATCCGGGAACTGCAGGAAGAAGCCTACGCGATCGTGGGCAGGCCCGACCCGCTGCCCTTCAAGGACAGGGTGGTCGCCATCATGGAGGCCAGGGACGGCACCATCCTCGACGTCGTCAGGCAGATCGACCCGGTGAACTGAGGCATATTGATTCGTTTGTGTTGATTTCCGGTATTGATTGGGAATGGGAGAACGAACCGCGGAATACGCAGAAAGCGCGGAAAGGGAAGGGCAGATATCATGGCTTCCCTTCCGTATATTCCGCGCTTTCAGCGGTTGGTTATTTCCTTTTGCGGTGATACATGATCCTGTGGAAGGGGTGGTCATGGCAGTCTTTTATTTCATTCGCCCTTGTCCTTGCTTATTGCGACAGCCCTATCGGCTTAAGGCGCTTGCGCGGTCGCTCTATCCTTGCTCATGCCGCTGCCGCCAGCCGCTGGGGGAGCGGCCTGTTTCGGCGCGGAAGGCGCGGTTGAACTGCACCTGCTCGGGGTAGCCGACGGCGCGGGCGATCTCGTTGATTTTCATCGTGCCCGCCCGCAGCAGGCGGCAGGCTTCCTCTATGCGCACGCGGCGCAGGTAGCGGCTGAAGGAAATACCGCTGCGCTGCTTGAACAGCGTGCTGAAATAGTTGGGATGGAGGCCCAGTTGGCCTGCGGCGTCGGACAGGCTGAGGTCCTCGCGGAAGTGGGCCCTAATGTAGTGCTGTGCCCGGGCGATGTGCTGCTCGTTGCGTTCGGCCAGATGGCCGGCGGCCTCCTGCATCAGAATGCCCGCGATGCGCAGCATGCCGCTTTGCAGCACCGAAGCGCTCGGAGCGGAGCTGACCAGGCGAAGCATGTCGCTGTCCGTCAGTTCGTGGCGGGCGATGAGGCGTATGAACAGGCTGTCACGCTGCATCAGCGCGTAAAACATGGCGCTGAGGGTCTGGCGCAGGCTGTCCGGCGGAGGAAGCTGGGCGCAGGCGCGGGCCAGCAGGGTGGACAGGGCGCGCTCAAAGACTTCCGCGTCCGGCTCGGTCATTGCGTCGGTCATAGCGCGGGTCAGCGCGGGATAGGGCGGCTGCTCAGGCCCGGCGGGGCGGGGCGACAGCAAGGGTGATGCCGCGGCTGTCCGCGGCGCCTTTGGCATAGCGGAAGGCCTGTTCATCCTGCCGGGTCTGGTACAGGTAGACGGTGATATAATATTTTTGCCATTTGCCCTGCAGCAGGTGGCACCCCGGCCGCAGTAGCGGGGCCATCAGCTGGCTCCACGCGGCCTGCAGGCTTTGCGCCGCGGCGTCCGCGGGCGTGTTGATGCGCAGGCGTTC
>CAZVSG010000159.1:0-479 GCA_964629345.1 uncultured Christensenella sp.
CATGATCGGCAAGTTCATCGACACCATCCTGCCCGAGGAGGACCTGCCCCAGGCGCTGACCAGCTATTCCCCCTGCTTCAGGAAGGAAGTCGGCGCGCACGGCATCGAGGAGCGCGGCGTATACCGCATCCACCAGTTTGAGAAACAGGAGATGGTGGTCCTCTGCAGGCCCGAGGACAGCATGGCGTGGTATCAAAGGATGTGGGAGAACACCGTCGCCTTCTTCCGCACCCTGGACATCCCGGTGCGCACCCTCGCCTGCTGCACGGGCGATCTGGCCGACCTGAAGGTCATCAGCTGCGACGTGGAGGCCTGGTCGCCCCGGCAGCAGAAGTATTTCGAGGTGGGCAGCTGCTCCAACCTGGGCGACGCGCAGGCCCGGCGCCTGCAGATCCGCGTCAAGGGGGAGGGCGGCCGCAAATACTTCCCCCATACCCTCAACAACACTGTCGTCGCCCCGCCCCGGATGCTCATCGCCT
>CAZVSG010000159.1:489-3102 GCA_964629345.1 uncultured Christensenella sp.
GGAAGACGGCAGCGTTCGCATGCCCGAAGCGCTGCGGCCCTACATGGGCGGGAAAGCGGTCATCGGGTAAGGGGCGTGCCCTGCTGCCCGGCATGGAACCGCCCAGGCGGTTCCTTTTCATGTTTGACGGAGACCGCTGGCATTGAACCCTCAGTCCTGGTATGGTAAACTCCGGCTGTGTCAAGGAGGTATAGGGAGATGGACATGCTGCCCTGGGAGGGTTTTTATCAGACACCGCAGCTGGACCGGTGGTTTTCCGCCATGCCCCGGCGTTTCAGCTGCCGCGTCTTTTCGGGGCCCCCGGATCTTTCCCAGACCGCGGCGCTGGAATACGCGGCGCAGCGGGCCGCCCTGAAGGGCGTTCGGATCGTGACGGGCGGGAAGGATGCCGGGGATCTGGTCATCTCCCTGCCGCTGTTCCCGAAGTTTGAGGGCGTCAGCCGATACGCCGCGGTGCTCGTCCAAAAGGGAATCCCGACGGAGAACCTGGCCGCGGGCATCTCCGGGGAAGCCTTCGCGCTGGAACTGGCCGCCATGGGACTGGCCGGATGCTGGATGACGGGCAATTACCGCAGGAACATCGTCGCTCCCCTGACGGGGGAAGGGGAAACGGTCAAGGCAGTCATCCCCTTCGGCGTGCCGAAAGACCCGGAAGGCGCCAAATACCGGAAGCGCAAGCCCCTTGCCGCGCTGTGCCGGGACGACCCGGCCATTTGGCCCCTGTGGGCCTATCAGGCCGCCGAGGCGGTGCGCTCCGCGCCCTCCGCCATGAACATGCAGCCTTGGAAGTTCAGCTACACCGGGAACACACTGTGCTTTACGGGCAGCCGGTTTGACAGCGTCGACTCCGGCATCGCCGTGCTGCACCTGGAATGCGCCGCCCGCGCCCTGTCCCGGGAATGGCGGCTGTCACGGGACGGGAAGAGCCTGCTGCTGCAGGTCCGGGAGAGCGATGAGCCTGTTTGACTATGTCCGCCCGGCCAGCCGGCCGCTGGCCGACCGCATGCGCCCCCGCACCCTGGAGGAGTTCCTGGGGCAGGAGCACCTGGTGGGCAAGGGGCGCCTGCTCCGGCGCGCGATCGAGGCGGACCAGCTGAGCAGCAGCATCTTCTACGGCCCGCCCGGTTGCGGCAAGACGACGCTGGCCTACGTCATCTCCCAGACCACCAGGGGGCATTTTGAGCGGCTCAACGCCGTGACCACCGGGGTGGGTGAGGTGCGCGCGGTGATCCAGGCGGCGAGGGACCGCCGGAGCATGCACGCCCAGCACACCTACCTGCTGCTGGACGAGTGCCACCGGTGGAACAAGGCGCAGTCGGATTCCATCCTGCCCGCCATCGAGGAGGGTGTCATCCGCTTCATCGGCTCCACGACCGAGAACCCGATGGTCTCCATGACCCCGGCCATCGTCAGCCGCTGCCGGGTGTTCCAGTTTTTCCGGCTCAGCGACGCGGACGTCCGTCAGGCGGTCATGAACGCGCTGTCGGATACGGAGCGCGGCGTGGGCGGAATGAACGTCAGGGTGGATGAGGACGCGCTGAACCATTGGGTACAGGTGGCAGCGGGCGACGTGCGCACTGCCCTGAACGCGCTGGAGCTGGCGGTCCTCACCACGCCCACGGACAGGGAGGGGCTGCGCATCACCCGGGAGATCGCCGAGGACAGCATCCAGAAGCCCATGATGCGGGTGGACGAGACACTGTACTATGACATGCTGTCCGCCTTCTGCAAGAGCCTGCGCGGCTCGGACCCGGACGCGGCCCTGCTGTGGGCTTCAAGGCTTTTGTACGCGGGGTGCGACCCGAAGCTGATCGTGCGCAGGGTGATCGCCCACGCCAGCGAGGACGTGGGGCTGGCCGACCCCCAGGCGCTGGCGCAGGCCGTGAGTGCGGCCCGGGCGCTGGAGTTCGTCGGGCTGCCGGAGGCCAGGCTGGCCATCACCCAGGCCATCCTCTACGTCTGCAGGGCCCCCAAGTCCAACAGCGTGGTCACGGCGATGGACAAAGCGGCCCGGGACGCGGAGCGCGGGCAGCTGGGCGAGGTGCCCCTTTCTCTGCGGGACACCTCCTACCGGGGCGCGAACCGCCTGGGCAACGGGGAGGGCTACCTGTACCCGCACGACTTCCCCGGGCACTGGGTGGAACAGAACTATCTGCCCGACGGCTTTGAGGATACCGTGTACTACACACCGGGCGAACTGGGCTTTGAGGGTACCCTGCGCAAAAAGAAGGACGGGAATGGACAGAAGCAGTGAAGTCCTTCAGGCGCTGGACGGTCTGGGGATCCCCTATGCGCTGTTCCATCACGAGCCCAAATGGACGATCGGGGACTGCCTCAGCACGCCGGGCCTGGACGCTGCGATCGCCACCGTCCCCAAGAACGTCTTCCTGTGCAACCGGCAGGGGACTGATTTTTTCCTGCTCCTGCTCTCCCCGCATCAAGCCTTCAGGACCGCCGTGGTCAGCAAACTGCTCGGCGTCTCCCGCCTGAGTTTCGCGCCGGAAACGCTGCTGCCCCCTCTTTTGGGGCTGGACAGGGGCGCGGTCAGTCCCCTGGGCCTTCTGTTTGACACGGAAAAGCGGATCTCCCTGGTGGTGGACGACGGCCTTTTGC
>CAZVSG010000160.1:0-3037 GCA_964629345.1 uncultured Christensenella sp.
CATCGACCGGATTATTGAACCTGACCGGATCCTGACATTCAAAGTGCCATGGGTCGACGGCACTCCGGGTCATCTCCGCCGGTCATGCCCAGCTCGTCTCCATAATACACGATGGGCACGCCCGGCGCGGTCATCTGGAAGAAGGCCGCAAGCCGCTGCGCCCGCCCGTCGCCGTTTGCCCGGCTGAGAAAACGGCAGGTATCGTGGCTGGAAAGGAAGGTCCACTGCGCGTCGTTCAGATAGGATGGATAAATCATCTGCGCGTGGTTGACCGCGGCGTCAAAGTCGTCAAGCGTCATCTGCCCCAGCGCGAAGAAGCGCCAGATGGCGCGGGAGAGCACATAGTGCATGGTGCCGTCGAACATATCGCGGCCGGACACCCACTCGCGGCTCTCATCCCAACACTCGGCAATCATGACGGCGTCGGGCTTTTCCTGCCGGATAGCCTTGCGGAACTGCCGCCAGAAATCAGGCCAGACCTCAGGCGATACATCCAGCCGCCAGCCGTCGATATCGGCCTGGCGGATCCAGTAACGTGCCACCTGTAAAAAGTAGGCCTGAGCCTCAGGATTTTCGAGGTTCAGCTTGGGCATATAGCGCGCGTAGGCGAAGGAACGATAGCCGTTTTGCGCCTTCTCGTCAAAGAGGAACCAGTCATAGTACTCGCTGTCCTGCCCCCGGCGCTTCGCGTCCGCAAAAGGGGCGAAGCGCAGGCCGCAGTGGTTGAAGACCCCGTCCAGTATCAGCCGGATGCCGGCGGCATGCAGCTTTTGGGACAGCTCCTTCAGATCGTCCGCCGTGCCCAGCATGGGGTCGACCTGATAATAGTCAAAGGTATTGTAGCGATGGGCCGTGTCCGAAAGAAAAATGGGCGTCAGGTACACCAGCTCGATGCCCAGCTGCTTCAGGTAGGGGATGGATTCGATGATGCCCCGCAGGTTGCCCCCAAAGAAGCTGCGCTGGTCATAGCGCTGACCCTCCCATGGCTGGATGCCGCGGGCCGCCTCACCCACGCGGCGGAAGCGGTCGGGAAAGATCTGATATCCCACGCCGCCCCGCGCCCAGGGCGCGAGGGGACGCGGCGGGTACACATAGGCATAAGGGAAAGGCTGCAGCGAAAGCGGCAGCGCAATCTCCTGCTCCGTCTTCACACCGTCCTGATCGAGATAGACGGTATTTTCGCCGTCCTCAATGCGAAAATAGTAGCACTGGCGCGGGTCTTTGGGCAGGTAATCCGCCTGAAACCAATCGTGCAGGCGATCCCTGGCCGCCAGCGCCATGGGCGTTTCTTCAAAGACGCGGCGAAAACGTTCCTCTTCATAGATGCCCTGATGCAGCAGGCAGACGCGCCGCACATCCTCCCGCGCGCAGCGCAGGCGGATGCGGAGGCGGCCGTCGGGCAGCGCCTCCCGGTATTCAAGCCAGCCGCCGTGGTGAAGCGCAGCGTAGTTCATATTCCCTCCATCGGCAGGCGCAGCAGCAGGCTGGACAGAGCCGGTACGCTCAACCCTCCCGCCGCAGACACCTCATCAGACAGGTTCAGGGCCCCCTCCGGCGCCTCGAAGGCGCGCGCCTCGCCCGTGGGGTTGTGGACGACGAGGATGGTTTCCCCCTCGGCCGTCCTTGTCCAGGCCATCAGGGCGCTGTCAGACGCCTCATAGGGGGCGAAGCTGCCGCGCAGCAGCGCGGGATGCGCCTGCCGCAGCGCGGCCATGCGCCGGTAGACGCTCAGCAGG
The DNA here is from genome assembly GCA_964629345.1 of uncultured Christensenella sp. GTDB lineage: Bacteria > Bacillota > Clostridia > Christensenellales > Aristaeellaceae > UBA6115. The sequence continues at coordinate 1,737 of CAZVSG010000160.1, forward strand.
CTGTCGGCGTCCTCCTGCTGCAGGCTCACGCTCTGGGTACGTTTGTTGTAGCGGGAATCGTGCCAGGTGGTGAGCGCGGAGTCGCCCTCTCCCCAGAGCATGGGCGTGCGCAGCTCCTCGTCCGGCTTGGCGCCTGCCATGCCGATCTCCTCGCCATAGTAAACGACGGGGTTTCCAGGCAGCGTCATCAGGACGCGCGCGGCGAGCGCGGCGCCGGAGCCGCCCTGTTTGATCAGCGGGATCAGCTGATCGCCCACGTCAAAGTTGACCACGGCGTCAAAGCCTGTCAGGATGCGCGATCGGATATCCAGCGATTCCCAGGCCTCGGCCAGCAGATAGGCATCCGGGAAAACCGCCTTGATCTCCCTGTAGAAGCCCTGCCAGAAGGCGGCGGAGGCTTCCACATCCTGGCTCATTCCCTGTTCCGCCCTGGCGAAGATGTGGCTGGCGGCGTCCATGCGGAAACCATCCACCCCGAGGCTCAGCCAGTATTTGGCAATGTCTGTTACCTCGCGCACCACCTCGGGCGAGCTGAAGTTGAGGTCGGGCATGCCGTCCCAGAAAAGCGCGTAGTAATAAGCGTCGCCCAACTGCTTCCAGGGTTTGTTGTCCCATACCTTCTGGCCCAGCAGGGCGTCATTCTCCCCCGCCCTCAGCCAGTGATACCAGCTGCGGTAGGGGCTGTCCTCCTTCCGGCTTTCGATAAACCAGGGGTGCTGGCTGGAGGTATGGTTGATGGGCAGGTCGAGCAGCACGCGGATGGTCGTCGTCTTGCCGGCCCCGTTGGGGCCGAGGAAGCCGAACACCTCTCCCGGCTCGACCTGGAGGTCCAGCTCCACGATGCCGCGGCTCTTGCCGTAGCGCTTGGTGAGCCCCTCGGTGAGGATCGCCACATAGTCCAGCTTGCCCGTCAGCCCCTTCAGATCGCCGATGCCGTCGCCGTCGCTGTCCGCGAAGGCGCGCACGAACACCTCGTAAATCATGCCCTCAAGCGGGCCCTCGGGCGCTGCCTGCACGGGCAGCGCAAACAGCGCAAGCGCCGTCAACAGCGCCGCAAAACGTATGATTTTACGCACAATTACTCCTTCACAGCGCCCGCCGCGAGCACCTGCGTCATATACTGCTGGTTGAGCGCGAAGATAATCATGAAGGGCACAGCCACCAGCACAGCGCCGGCCGCGAACATGGTGAAATTGTTGTTCTCGCGCCCGTTGATCATCTCAAACAGGCCCACCGCCAGCGTCTTGTTGCCGTCCGATTTCAGCAGCAGGCGGGGCAGGATAAAGTCCATCCACGGGCCG
>CAZVSG010000161.1:0-2860 GCA_964629345.1 uncultured Christensenella sp.
CTCCGGCTTGACACCCGTGCCCTCTCCCCTACAATCGCAATGAATAAACAGGAGAAGGACCGCCGATGAAAAACGCCCTCAACTGAACCGTTTCTGTCCGCTGAGGCGGAGAACGAATGCAGGGACAGCGTCCCGGGCCGGAGTAATATTCCCGGCGGGCAGAGCTGTCCGGAGGGGCCATATGGCGCTCATACAGGTCAAACAGCTTCATTTTACCTATGAAGGCAGCGCGGAGCCCGTTTTCTCCGGGCTCGATTTCATCATGGACAGTTCCTGGCGCCTGGGGCTGGTGGGCCGCAACGGACGGGGCAAGACCACGCTGCTGCGCCTATTGGCGGGGGACCTATCAGGGCGGGGGCAGATCATCAGCAGCCTGTCTTTTGACCTTTTTCCCTTTCCAGTCGACGGGGGCCAACCCGCGGGGGAGGCGCTGGTCAATGCGCTGTCGCCCTATTCCGCCTGGGAGAAGGAGATGGAAGCCTGCCTGAGAAGCAGCACGCCGGAGGCGGTCGGCCGATACGGGGAGTTGGAACATCTCTACGCGTCCCGGGAGGGCTATGCGATCCGTGAACACCTGAAACGGGAGGCGGCGCTGGCGGGCATCCCGCCGGAGGAACTCTCCCGCCCCTTCCTCTCCTTCAGCCCGGGCGAGCAGACCCGGCTGATGCTGGCCGCGCTGTTCCTGCGTTCGGGGCGCTTCCTGCTCATCGACGAACCGACCAACCACCTGGACAGCGAGGGCAGGGCGATGGTCGCCGAGTACCTTAAAACCAAATCCGGCTTTCTGGCGGTCTCCCATGACCGGGACTTCCTGGACAGTGTGTGCGACCACATCCTGGCGCTGGAAAAGCAGGGAGCGAGGGTGGTGAACGGTAACTATTCCGTGTACAGGGAGAACAAGCGCCTTCAGGACGAATTCGAGCGCGGGGAACGCGACCGTATCCTGGAGGACATCGGCCGGCTGCGCTCCTCCTCCAGGGAGAAAGCCGCCTGGAGCGACCGGGTGGAGGCCACGAAGGTAGGCGTGGGCCATATCGACCGGGGGTATGTCGGCCACAGATCCGCCAAAATGATGAAACGGTCGAAGCACATCGAAGGCCGCATCCAGAGAAGCATCGAAGAAAAGGAAAAGCTGCTGAAGAACATCGAGTACACCGCGAAGCTGAAGATCGCTCCCCTGATCCACGGCAGCCCGACCCTGCTCCGCTTTGACAAGGTGTGCTTTGGCTATCATGAGCATCTGCTGATCGACAGTCTGGATCTGACGGTGTCCCCGGGGGAGCGTCTGGCGATCGCTGGCGGGAACGGCGCGGGCAAGACGACTCTGCTCAAGCTGATGACAGGGGAGCTCACCCCCCTTTCCGGGACGGTCTGGCGGGCTTCCGGCCTCGTCATTTCCCTGCTCCCGCAGACAGCAAGCCTCTCCGGCACCCCCAGAGATATTGCTTCAGCAAGGGGGCTTGACCTGACGCAGTTCTTCACCCTGATGCGCAAGTTCGACATGTCCCAGGAGAGTTTTGAGCGCGACGCGGCAGGCTTTTCCCTGGGGCAGAGGAAGAAGCTGCTGCTCTCCCTCAGCCTGGCCACCTCCGCGCACCTTTACCTGTGGGATGAGCCGCTCAACGACATCGACCCGGAAAGCCGCGAGCAGATCGAGGACCTGCTGGCCGGCACACAGGCTGCGATGGTGTTCATCGAACATGAGAAGACCTTCCTCAGGCACGTGGCGACCAGGGTAGTGCGGGTCGGCGGAAAGGGCGGGAAAAAATGACATGCAGGGCGGCTTTTTGCTGATTCCGCCGGGAGATCACGGCGCGGCTGATTGCTGCATAAGAGTATTTCATACATTCTGTATTTTAATCTACAGAATGCAGAACATTGAACAATTGTAAACTTGCCCTCACGATGGGTTGATGGTAATATAGTCAAGAGGCAAGCGTTTCAGTTTGCCTTGAAGACGGAATGCCAGGCGGGAGATTGTTTTTCGATTCAGTCTGAGAAACCTGTTCTTTGGGCCTTTCGTCTTTTCTTGCCGACAAACCTGGGTGCGGCCCCGCGCGCTTCTGCGGCGGCAAACCGGATCCCGGTACAGAGCGATGTTGTCTGCGCGGCGGAGTTCTCCGCCCGCGCGGCGAAGCCAATGAAAGGAACGGCATGGACGCGGACGGCGTTTTTCCCCGGACCGAACTGGCGGCTGAAGGGCTTGGGACGCAGCAGGCCTACTGCGTGCAATGCATGACCGGGTACGAGGTCAGGGTCGCGGATCGCATCACCCTGCTGCACCCGGACATCACCGCACTGGCGGTGATCCAGGAGAAACATCGCAGCGAGGCCGGAGTTAAAACCGCCGTGCGGCGGGTGATGCTGCCGGGCTATGTGTTTCTGTTTTCAAGCGGGCCTATCCCATTCCGCAGCATCCTGCCGATGCAGCACGTGCTGCACTTCCTCACCTACGGGCAGGGGCAGGACCTGGTCCTGCGCGGGGAGGACCTCTGCTTCGCCGGGTGGGTCCTGCGCCACGGCGGCCTGATGGGCTGCTCAAAGGCAGTGCAGGTGGGCAGCAGCCTGCGGATCATCGAGGGCCCGCTGCGCGACCACATCGGCAGGGTCGAAAAGATCGACCGCCACAACCGAAACGTATGCCTGAGCATCCTGTTTTCCGGTGTGGAGCGCAGGGTATGGATGCCCTTCGTATGGGCGGAGGAGAAGAGGGGGGTAGGTTGCTGAATATAAATGGAGGTAATTCAATCACAACAAGCTATCATTTATAATGACTTTTTTAAGGTAACCTCTAAAACTCAAGCGCAGCGAACGGCTTTCTGATAGAAATGCTTCATGAAGCAGATAGGGATGTTTGCCG
>CAZVSG010000162.1:0-2853 GCA_964629345.1 uncultured Christensenella sp.
TTGCCCATATCCTTTTGCCTTGGGCAAAGTTGCGAACTTCATTGTACTCTATCTGTGCTGATTAACATCTGCATTGTTCCTTGACATAATGCCTACATCTTTTGGATCTGCAGTGATCTATCTCATTCTTTGCGTTCACCTTGCCAGATCAATGTTTCAGGTGGTTTTACCGCTGCTTGGCGACGGCTGGGCTTGTTCAGCTTGGTGAGGCACAACTGTTCACCGTATTCAGTTACGAGTGCGCATCAAAGATTTTTGGGCAGGATTTTCTTCCAACTCACTCTGTCTCTCCATGCTGTGATATAATACGGCGAAACGGCCGGTGATGGCACCCCCGTGGATCTGTCGGAAGGCAGAGTTCGCGCGGGCAGTCAAGCGGTTCAGGCCGGATTGCGGAGGAGCACAGGTATGGGATTCTTGACGGATGGCATCCTTGGTGTCACTTGGCAGGCGGTTCTGATGTGGGCGGTCGGCGGCGGGCTCATCTACCTGGCGATCGCGAAAAAGATGGAGCCCGCACTGCTGCTGCCGATCGGATTTGGGGCGATCCTGGTCAACATTCCCCTGTCCGGGGTGCTCAACCAGACGCTGGAAGGGATCGGTGAGGTCCCGGGCATTATCAGCTGGCTGTTCGAGGTGGGGATAGAAGCATCTGAAATGATGCCCTTGCTTCTTTTCATTGGGATCGGCGCGATGATCGACTTCGGTCCCCTGCTCTCCAACCCCAGACTGCTGCTGTTTGGTGCGGCTGCGCAGTTCGGCGTCTTCGCAACCATCCTGGTTGCCAGTGCGCTGGGGTTTGATCTCAAGGACGCAGCTTCCATCGGGATCATCGGGGCGGCAGACGGCCCGACCTCCATCCTGGTTTCCCAGGTTTTGGGGAGCAAATATGTCGGCCCGATTGCTGTCGCCGCCTATTCCTATATGGCTATGGTTCCGATCATCCAGCCCTTTGCCATCAAGCTGTGCACCAGCAAAAAATCCCGTATGATCCGGATGCCATACAATCCCAAAAGCGTATCAAAAAAAGCGCGGATCCTCTTCCCCATCGTGGTGACTGTGATCGCAGGGCTGGTTGCCCCGGCGTCTGTGGCGCTGGTAGGTTTTCTGATGTTCGGCAATCTTATCCGTGAATGCGGTGTGCTGGGCACCCTGTCGGAATCTGCCCAGAATGAGTTGGCTAACCTGATTACCCTGCTGTTGGGCATCACCATCGCGGGCAGCATGCGCGCGGAAGTCTTTGTGCGGGTCGAAACGCTCATGATCATGCTGCTGGGTATCCTGGCGTTCGTCTTTGACACCATCGCGGGCGTGATGTTCGCACATCTGATCAATCTGTTCAGCAAGAATAAAATCAATCCCATGGTCGGGGCAGCGGGGATCTCGGCCTTCCCGATGTCGGCGAGGGTGATCCAGCGTCTCGGCCTTCAGGCGGATCCCTACAACCACCTGCTCATGCATGCGGCCGGCGCAAACGTGTCCGGGCAGATCGCTTCGGTGATCGCGGGTGGAGTCATCATCGGACTGGTTCCCGGTTTGCTTTGATAAGGAGGACGGCATGATAGAGAACGTGATCAAATCTCTTGAGTTGATGGGCAAGGGCATGGCGGCGATTTTCCTGGTCATTCTGGTCATTTACGGCTTTGTGTCCCTTTTGCTTAAAATGGACAGCAACGCACGGAAGCCTTCCTGAGAGGTAAAATCCGGCAGGTCCGTCGATGCCATTGGCTCGGTCTTCGGTTCGTCACCCCGGGCGGCATGATTGAGAAAAGCTGGCGCGCTGTGACGGCACGCCTGCCTGTCTGTATTCGGAATCTGCAGACATGCCTTATCCAATCCCCGGCAATGCGGTTTCAATTTTCACGTCAGAAGGATACGGGCAAGAATGATGACACATGCTGCTCAGGCGGTGCGCTGGGCAGCGGAGTGTTGTTGAATACAGGCATCCGTCCGCGCTTGCCGCTTAATATCAGGCCGGGTGCAGTTTATGCCGGTAATCATTGACAGGGAAGCGAAACATGGCTAAAAAATCTGCAACTTCTTGATAGGATCGACGAGGTGCGTGATTCGTGCAAGCCGGCTGGCGTGCACGAATGCGACGGCTCCGCTGCGGAATACCAGACAGTGATGAACGGGATGGTGGAGTCCGGTATGGCGATCGGTCTGAACCAGCTATCAAACCAATCCCAACGCCGTGCAGGACATTGAAAAGAAGCCCCTTTTCACCAACACGTCGTTTCCCGGCTCAATGCAGGCTCTGTGAAGGAAGACCGTAATGCTGGATAAAACGATGCGCGAGGAAGTCTCATCGCGCATCGTTTCTATCGCGGAGTTTGTCCGCAAGCCAGATTTTTTTATGATCACAAGCATCCCGTCCCTTGATCCGGGACGCTGTGCATCAACCTTATCCCCCGGAAAAGCTTCTACGCCCTGTCCTGGACGTACAGCACCCGCACCTCTGATTGGGTGCGCTGAGGGGCTTGTATCGGGACAGGGGGCGCATTGCGGGCGCGCAGGAATTTCTCCGTCACCTGCGGGAACATGGCGTAGCTGAGCACATCCTCCTCGCTGATGGCGAAGGCGCGGCTCTCCTCCCTGAATTTCTCAAGTTCCGGCCCGATCAGATCCGCCGGGCGCACAGTGATGGGCTCCTCCCCGGCCAGGGCCTGATGCAGGATCTCCGGATTGACAGGGCCGGGCAGCCTGCCGTATTCACCCCGCAGAAGTGCCTTGGATTCCTTGGTAAAGGAGCGATACCGTCCCCCCTGCATGACATTGAGTACCGCCTGGGTACCCACGATCTGGCTGGTGGGCGTGACAAGCGGGGGGTATCCGAAGTCGGCGCGGACCGCC
>CAZVSG010000163.1:0-2795 GCA_964629345.1 uncultured Christensenella sp.
ATGAAAGAGGCAACGCGGAGGCGGAAAAAGACCGGCTCATCAAAGCGTTTATGATTGAGTTTAGTATACAAGGACGGGCGGATTGAAAGGCAGTTTCAGGGAATCCCTGAAGAGGGCGGACCCGTGCGCCTGGGTGGAGCTCTCCTCCCCGGTCACGCTGGGTTTTGCCTTGCTGGCCTTGCTGGCCACGCTGCTCCACGCCCTGACCGGCGGCGCGTCCACCCGCGCCCTGTTCTCCGTCTACCGCGCGCCGCTATCGGACCCCCTGTTCATCCCGCGGCTCTTCCTGCACGTGCTGGGCCACGCGGACCTCACCCACCTTACCGCCAACCTGGGCCTCCTGCTGGTGCTGGGGCCGGCGGCGGAGAAACGCTGGGGCGCTCTGCCCTTCCTGCTGCTCATCCTGACCACGGCGCTGGTGACCGGCCTGGTTCATATCACACTATCCCCCGCTGCCCTCTCCCTGGGCGCCAGCGGCGTGGTGTTCATGCTGCTTCTCCTCTCCGCCGGTTCAGGCCGCGAGGGCGGCAAGGTACCGCTGACGCTCCTCCTGGCGGCCTTCATCTACCTGGGGCGCGAGATCGCGGACGGCATCACGCGCAGGGACATGATCTCCCAGTTGGCCCACGTCACCGGGGGGCTGTGCGGCATGGCCTTCGGTCTGCTGCTCAACAGGAAGCGCGCCTGACCCGGATCCAGTTTGTCCGCGCGGCAGAAGCCGCGCGGCTTTTTGTTTCAGAACGGTTCTGTGGTATGATGCCGCCGAAGAAATAAAAAACATGCTCCCCGATGAACCGTCTCCGCCGTCCGGGCGACTACATGGATGAAAGGAGGCCGCGATGCAGGAACGGGACCTGACCCTCGCCCAGAAAGGCGATCCCGCGGCCTTCGAGCGCCTGGTGACCCCCTTCCTGAAAGGCCTCTTCGCCTTCATCAGAAGGCGGACCGGGAACGAGGGGGAGGATGTCTATCAGGAGACGCTGCTGGCCGCCTGGCGGGCGATCCCCGGTTTCAGCGCCGCCTCCTCCCTGAAGACCTGGCTGTATGCCATCGCCGGCTACAAATGCGTAGACGCCCTTCGCCGGAAAGCGAGGGCTCCCCTCACGCAGGAAGCGGACGAAACGCTGGGGGACGGGGGATTTGAGGAAGGCAGCCTGGAGATGATCGACCTGAACGCCGCGCTCAAGCGGCTGGACAGCGAGGGCCAGGCCCTGCTCCAGCTGGTCTACCTGGAGGGATTCACGCTCAGGGAGTCCGCTTCCGTGCTGGGGATCCCCGAAGGAACGGCAAAAAGCAGGTTGCACACGCTCAGGAAGACCTTGAAGGATCAGTTGGGGAGGTGAAGGGAATGGAGATGGACGCGCTGCGGGAAAAGATGCCGCGCTACATCAGGGGCGCGCTGCGGGAGGAAGAGATGCTGGAGGTCAGCCAGGCGCTGGCGGACAGCCCGGAAGCGATCGGGGAAATGCGCTTCTGCCTCATGATGCGCCAGGCTGTCCTGCCGGAGGAAGCCCCCCTTCCCGCTTTCCCGAACCTTGCGGAGCAGGGTGAGACAACCCCCTCCCTCCTTCCCCGGTCGGTCAGCCGCAGCGTGGGTCTGCTGCGCGGCGCCGCAAGCGTCACAAGAAGCGCCATCCGCACCGCGATGAACTTCCTATAGGAACACGACAATACAGAAGGAGACAGGTATGAGCGATTTCAATGAGGACAGGAAACACGGACACAGCAAGGATATCAGCGAACTGAGCGACGTGCTGGAAACGGTGAGCGAAAAGGTGCCCCGGCTCATCCGCGAGGTGATGGGCAGCCTGTACAGCAAGGACACCGGCGCCGCCATGGGGCAGTCCGTCGGCGCCTACTACAGGGAGCTGGTCGCCTCCGGGATCCCGCAGGACGCGGCGCTCCAGATGGCCAAGGAGTTCTCCTTCTCCATGAAGAACTTCGACTTCGGCGGCGGGAAGCCGCAGGGGAAGGGCGAAGGGGGCAAGGGCAGAAGCTATCGCTTCCAGTTCGGCGATGACCAGGGAGACGGCGACAAACAGGGCAGCGTGGAACAATAACACTAAACGAATGAGTAAACGCACAGATGGGATGGAGATTTTTGATGGCTCCGCTAAGCCGAAAGAACGAGGTAATTCGTCTTCGTCTCCAGCCATTGAAAGCCCGCTTTCAATGGGGAGGAACCGCACAGGAGCGGTAAGCCCGGGTGGCTTGCTGCCCGGGATGAAAGCGGAGGATGCGGTGACGAAGCGGAGCCTACGCCGAATGAGAGAGACAACGCGGAGGTGCAAAAAGGCCGTCTCATCAAAGCGTTTACGATTGAGTTTAGTATAAACAGGATGGACGGCATGGGTGCAAAGAGAACGGAGAAACTGAAGACAGCCATGGGCGTGCTGCGCCTGGCCGGCATGGCGCCGGGCCTGCTCTTCCGCTCCAGCTCCGCCTTCCGGCGGTTCAAAGGCAGCTACGTGAAGGCCGCCGCCGCGGAAGGTCTGCCGGAATCCCTGGCCCGCGAACTGGCTGACCAGCTCCGCCCGATATCCGTCATCAAGGACTTGATCAGAAAACAGCGAGGATAAGGATGAAAAACAGGAAGGAAAACAACGTCATGCTGCAGTGCCTGGCCAGGATAAGCGGCCAGACGCTTCCCGGCCGGCTGTCGCAGAAATGCTGGTACGGCGCAAGCCCCTGCGCCTGCGGCGCGTGGACGGACAGCCTGGCGCGGGAGGAAGGGAGCGCATTGGGCACGCCTTCTTCCCTGTACGCGCCGGGATGGTATATGCGCGGGTATTGAT
>CAZVSG010000164.1:0-2793 GCA_964629345.1 uncultured Christensenella sp.
GTGTGCCCGTGGAAACGGACAGACCGATAATACGGTCACAGCGCAGATCAACAGTGCTTAACGGCATAAAAGGCTGATGGGAAAACAGGCGCCAAAGAATATAGGAACAGGCGGCTGCACAGCGTTTGACAGAAACCTGCTGCGGCCGCCCGTTTTTTACTGGATGACTTATCTCCGCCCGTATTGCTGGATCATGGACATGATCAGCCGCATGCTTTCAAGCGAGCTGCCGTTGTTGATGCTGCCGGCGGTCGAGATGTTCACGCCGCTGTACTTGATGGCATCCGCGCAGTCGCGCCGGACCTGGGAGGGCAGTTCGTCCACATCGTTGCGCATGAAGCTCATCGGGGAAACGCAGCCGTCAATGCGCGCCCGGGGCAGATGTTTCCTGATCTCCGGGATCAGCACCGTCGGGCCGAAGTTGACGCCGTTGAGGTCCAGCCTGCCCAGCAGGGGCAGCAGGTGGCCCATCGCTGAATCCGAATGCTGGTAGCGCATGTCATCAGGGGCGGGGGAATAAACTTGAAATACCTCTTTAAGCACCGGAAAACCGAACAGTTCGTACATCGGCGGGCTCAACAGGCAGCAGTTGTCATCCGCGAAGCTGAATCCAGGCGTCGCCTCCGCGCAGGTTCCGCACTCCTCATCCATCACCTTTGCCATCTGAAGGGTCGCCCTGGTGATCGCCTTTGAAAAACGTCTGGCCAGATCAGGCTCGTCCATGATGAGGAAGAGCAGGTTCTCAGCGCCCATGACCGAGCAGGCAAGGGTCACCGGGCCGCGGATGTGCCGCATCAGTTCCGGCTTGACGCCATAGGTTTCATAGATGCGTTTCTTCTCCCGGCTCCAGTCCTCCGGCAGCATGAAGGAGCGGATGTCCATTGCTTCCACGCGGTCCAGCAGCGCTTCCAGTTCCTCATTGCTGTGGACGCTCTGGGTGAGCCATTCCGTCTGACTGTGGTAGATGTATTGCCCGCCGAAGACCTCGCCGATGCGCTTGACATACGGAAACCGCGCGTCCTCCGGCAGGAAGTCTTCCTTCAACAGACGCTTTCCGACGATCTTTTCAGCCTTGTCGTTGTACCGTTTGTTCAATTCGATGCGCCGTTTGTGCGGAATGGGCATCCACGGGGTGCCCTCCTCGTCCAGTTCCGCGAACACGCACTCGTCGCTCATCCGGATCCCCAGCGCGACCTGGGGCGCGCTGCTGAAGCAGTTGTTTTCATGCGCCGCCTCATCATCACGCCAGAATTGATCCATATCAAGCCCGATCTTCATTTCTTTCAACTGATCTCCCATCCTGATATCCCTGAGGCATCCTGTTTTTTCGCCTGCATTATACCGGGACAGGACGGTCAAATCAACTTCCGGCGGAACTTTCCGGCATGCTCACCCAAAGAACAGTGGCAGGCCGGCAGGAGATTTTCTTTCAATTGGTGTTTGTCCATACTGGACATTTCTGTATGCTGGTGCTATGATGCCCATAATGGAAGCCCAGTGGAGCGGGATGAAATGGATATTTTTATACAACCGTGACGGAGGGGATCAAGTGGACAGGAACACCGCCAGGGCGAAGGCCAGGGAATTGGTTTCAAGGATGACGCTGGAAGAAAAAGCATCCCAGCTGCGATATGATGCGCCTGCGGTACAGCGGCTTGGCATCCCTGCCTATAACTGGTGGTCTGAAGCGCTGCACGGTGTCGCCAGGGCGGGGACCGCGACGGTCTATCCGCAGGCCATCGGGCTGGCGGCGATGTTTGACCCCGGGTTTCTCAAGGAGATTGCGCAGGCCATCGCGGTGGAAGGCCGGGCCAAGTTCAACGAGGCCTTTGCGCTGGGAGATCACGGCATTTTCAAGAGCCTCACCTTCTGGTCCCCCAACATCAACATTTTCCGCGATCCCCGCTGGGGACGCGGCCAGGAGACCTACGGCGAGGATCCTTACCTGACCGCACGCCTCGGCACCGCCTTTGTCAAGGGGCTCCAGGGCGAGGGGGAATACCTCACTTCTGCGGCCTGCGCGAAGCATTATGCTGTCCATTCCGGCCCGGAGTCGCTCCGGCATGAGTTTGACGCCGAGGTGAACGAGAAAGACCTTTGGGAAACCTATCTGCCGGCCTTTGAAGCCCTGGTCAGGGAAGGGGACGTGGAGGCGGTCATGGGCGCCTACAACCGAGTCAATGGGGAACCTTGCTGCGGCAGCCCGACCCTTCTGGTGGACATCCTCAGGGGGCGCTGGGGTTTTGAGGGCCATGTGGTCAGTGATTGCTGGGCGATCAAGGACTTCCATGAGGCACACCACGTCACCGACACAGCGCCGCAGAGCGCGGCGCTGGCGATCGCCAACGGCTGCGACCTCAACTGCGGCAACACGTATCTGCATATCCTCACGGCCTTTCAGGAGGGCCTGGTGACGGAGGAACAGATCACCCTCGCCTGCGAGCGCCTGATGGCGACGCGCTACCGTCTGGGGCTGTTTGACAAGGACTGCACCTATCACCAAATCAACTACTTCTCTTCGGACACGGACGCGCATGACCGCCTGGCCTACCAGGCGGCGGCAAGGTCCATCACGCTGCTGAAAAACGACGGGATCCTGCCGATGAAACCGGAGGAGCTCAAGACCATCGCCGTCATCGGCCCCAACGCGGACAGCCATAAGGCGCTGGAGGGCAACTACAACGGCATCTCCTCGCGCTACGTGACGTTCCTGGAGGGGATCCGGGCATCCTGTGAGGGCAAGGCCCGCCTGATGTACGCGCTGGGGTCCCAGCTTTTCTTTGACCGGGACAC
>CAZVSG010000165.1:0-2723 GCA_964629345.1 uncultured Christensenella sp.
GAGCAGGAGTATTTCTCCGGACCGCCATTCACGGATTTCGGTTCCCAGACATGCTCGTACGAGAGACGGACGACACCGGTGACGACCTTGGACTTGTTTTGCTTAACCATGTTTCAATTCTCCTTGATTTCTATGAATTCATTCTTTGCGTTTGACAGCGCTGGCCGTTTGTCGGAAAATGGTACCAGCGTGGGTTTTCCGGGTGGTTTGTAGATGAGCTGGCCCAGGATCGCCTGGAAATCATCCTTGCCCATCAGCTTTTCCATCTCGGTGATGGGGAGCAGTGTCTTTTTGTGGATGTCCTTGTACCCGGCGCTATAGGCGGCCTCCGCCACAGCCTCTTCATCCGTGTACTTTCTGTTGGAACGGCCCTCGACGATTTTCCACCCGTTCCACTGCTTGCCGTTGAGCGCTTCCGTCTGCGCGTACGCGGCGATTTCATTGGCCCATTGGGTCAGGTCTTCCAGCTTGCCGAGGATTTCTTCTATTTCGGCGTCCGTGAGCAGGGGCGGCTTTTTGAACTCGTATTCAGCCAGCTTCAGTTTCTCTTCCGCCCGCGCGCGGCAGACGACCGCAGCCCTGCACCAGCGGCACCAGGGGCCGGGGGAGTACTCGCCCTTGCCTTCGTAGGCGAGCAGGGCTTTGGGTCTCAGTTCCTGGTCCGCCCAGGACAGCAGTTCCCCGACCGGGATGATCCAGGTGCTGATGTTCTCCCGCCGGGGCTGGTAAACGGTCATGGACACCTCGTCCATGTCGTAGAGGCTGTCGTACAGGCGCAGGGCGCCCAGCGCGTACAGCATCATCTGGGGATTGCGCTCTGCTTCCACTACGACGCCCTGGCCGTACTTGAAGTCGATGATGTGCAGGCTCCTGTCCGCGATGATCACGCAGTCGCCTGTGCCAAAGCCGTCCGGGACGTAGCAGGAGAAATCCAGCCGCTGTTCAATCAGGATAAGCGGGTCCTTGCAGGTCTGGCTGACCTCGGCAATGGTTTCCAGAACGAACTGGACATAGCCATCCGTGTACGCGTCCATCTCGTCACAGTCATAGGGGGATATCGGCTTCTTCGATTGCTGCTTCAGCGCGCGGCGCAACTTATGTTCGCACAGGGCGTGCGCGGCAGTGCCTTCGGCGGCGGCTTCTGTTTCCCTGTCAGCGAATTCCTGCTCCAGCCGCGCGGAAGGATTGCAGTTGAGCCAGCGGTGGGAAGAGGACGCGGAGAGGAGTGCGTGTGCTTTTGGTGGCATTACAGGCCCTCCGCATCGGCTAAGAGTGCAGGATACTTGGCCGGATCGATCCCTGACAGCCGATCCGCACCGTACTTCTCGAGCAGGTCACGAATCTGTGCAGTGAATCCGGCGCGGGATTTGTCCGCCAGGATCGCCCTGACCGCTTCCAGGGTTAGCTTGGGTTCGACCGGCTCAGGCACAGCTACGTCGGGATCACTGCTGTGGAATTGCTCTAACAGCCAGTCAGCGGCGTTACTAATAGCGGCAGCGCATCTGCGCAGGTCTTCGATGGTAGCGGCCAACTCGCTCATCTTGCTCATCGGTTTTTCCTCCTTCCTTGGTTTGACTCTGTTCTTCCAGCAAAGCTAGTTTTCTTGCCAGCCGCCTGGATACGACGCTGATGGCAATGAGCGTATCGATGAGTTCTTCATCAGCATCGCGGCTCCGAGATCCTGCCTCCACCCGAATCAATCGGTTCACCTCCTTGGAAGAGGCGCTTGTCGTTTTGCCTTTTCCACTACCCAATGGAGGTGAGAATCCCGTTTGAACGAAAATCGAGAAAGAAATTCTCCGGGCACCAATCAAGGCAGCCGGAGAAGGAGGGGGGAGGTATCAGATGTAATCGCTCAGGAGATCCCTTAACATCTCAAACGCTTTTCGCTTCTTGTAATTGATGGTCGACTGCTGTGAAATGCCCATGATGGCGGCGATCTCACGCTCCGACTTCTCCTGAAGCAGCAGTTCGCAGATGCGGCGGCTGTCGGGCTCCAGTTCGTTCAGTCTGCACATAAGCGCGTCCAGCAGCTCGCGCTCCTCCAGGATTGACTGTACGCTTGGGACTTCGTCCGGTAATTCATCCAGCCAGCTCTTCTCGTTGCCATTCTCATCTGCAATGGTGTAATCAAGGGAAAGCTCATCACCGCCCCGGCGATAACGGCAGTCCCAGCAGTCCATATCACAGAGGTAGCGCTTGTTGGCCGGGCAGACACATCGGCCGTGTTCCTGCTGCTTGCGGCGATAGGCGTTGATGTCACGGTAGTAGTTGTCATAATCGGCCTTGCTAACCGACACCCACTGGTGCAGGTCCTTGAGGTAGATGGCGCGTTCAATGGTTTGATTCTGGTTTCCCTGGTTGTCCATATTCGGCTCCTTCGTTTTTCAAAACTTGGCTTTTGAAATCCGCGGAGCCGTCCCAAATCCGAGAGAAAGAAAGACGGCAGGGTGAACACCTTGTCGGGTGTCCCGCACTGCCGTCTAGCGGTCTCGCGGATTTCTGGGGTTTAGTTTCTTATCATGATGGTGTGAACGATTTGTGGTTTTCCTTGCGGGCTGAACCGGATCACGGTCTTGCAGTCCTTCAATTTGATTTCGATCGTGTTGGTTTTCTCATCCAGGTAACACACCACTTTCCCGTCCGGGTTCCTCACGGCTGTCATTTCTTCCCTCCCTTCTGCAGTAATAAAAAAGGGCCGGAGTAAGAAGAACATTGCTGTT
>CAZVSG010000166.1:0-2681 GCA_964629345.1 uncultured Christensenella sp.
TCAGAAAACCGTTCGTTGCGCTTGAGTTTTTAGAAGTTACCATAAATTATCTGACTGACGCAGGTCAGACCGTTCAAAGGTCTGTTATCGCCAAATGAGAATATATCCGGACTTCAGTCTGTTTTATTGGCTCAGGACGTAAAAGCCTCTGAGGAGGCGGTAGAATGGCGCCAGTGCAAGATAATCCTTCGCCAGTCTGTTTTCAAGATCAGGCTGAAAGACCCATTCAGGCTGAATGTTCCGTTTGATGAAATAGATCTCCTTGCGAAGATACCATTCCTTCAGCGGTTCCGGCAGGGCTTCCGGAACGATCATGCGCTGATACTTTTCACCTTCGATCGCAAAGTCATGTTCATCCAGAATGGGCAGCAGGCCTGACAGATCCAGGGGATGGGAAACCATCCTCTGGCGCAGCAGTTCCATGGCCGGCCTGTTTTCACCCCAGAACCCAAGACCCCAGCTCACTGCTTCAAGCCGGATCTCAAACCAGAACATCACCGCCTGCTCCCGCGGCTCTCCCCTATGCCTGAACGCGATCCAGTGATGGTCCCGGTATGGTGATTTATCCCGGCTGAACCGTGTGTCACGGAAGATCCTCGACAGCACTTTCTGAGGCTGGATCTCCATCTCAGGATCGATCTGAAGCATCGTCGGAGCAAGCGACTCAATGAGCCGATAATAGGGCGTCCTGACCTTATCGATATAGTCCTGTTTATGGGACGCCATGAACTCCTTATTGTTGTTGAAGCGGATCTCCGCCATGAATTGAAGCGTTTCACCTGTAAACACCGGGCTGCGATCTCCATTCTGTCTGTCATGCTGATTGATTCAACATTTCCTTTATGAATCAGAGGCAGTCAAAAAATTGGATGACCACCTGAACAACCGTTATTATATCACGATGCAGGCTTTCTTAATATCCGGAACAATACAGGCTGAAGCGGCCGTCTGCCCTTTAAAAGATGGTTCTTCTGATCAATGATCCTTCTTTTCGCTGACGAACTCTTCGCGGATGAAACCTTCCGTCACATCGGTTTTCACCTGCAGCCATCCGTCCGGCAGGGTTTCTATGACCAGAAGTTCCTGTCCGAAATACAGACGCATGATCACCTCGGATGAGAGGTTCGGCTGAGCGCGCAGGTTCAGTGACGAATTGACCGGAACACCTGAAACGATCACAACGCGTTCGTTATCTTTTGGCATGCTGCTCTGGGGCATCAGGGTCGGCCTGGGTGTCGGTGTAGGAATGGGACCCGGCGTGGTCAGGAACTCCTCCTGTCCTTTCTCCGGGAGGACCAGCTCTGTGCCGATGGTTTGAATCTCTGTACCGGGGTAATAGAACCTAAGGATCTGCTGGAAGTCCCAATGGTAGGTCTTCGCCATCCATTCCGCGCCTCTTTGGCTCATCCCGACTCCGTGACCGTATCTTGTGAACGTGAGTACGAATCGATCAGGCTCTTCCCTGACCCTTACGATCTCATTCTCGCTGCGGTTGATCGAGAGAAGAAACATCTCCTCAATATCGGGGAAAATGGGGACATCAACGGATTGCGTTTGCGGAAGCGGCATCATGGGCGACCATGCGGTGTCATTTTCTTCCAATGGCTGCACTGTGGCTTGAAACAGGGACACTTCCCGATCTGAGGAGACTGGCAGTTTCTTTCTTCCGCTCACGCTCAGATCGAATCGAAGATACTTCATCACGCCCTCATCTCCGCCGAATTTCGCAGTATGAGGAGTGATGCCGTTGATCCCGTTGATGCTGATGTGTTCCGGGTCGGTGTCATAGCCAAGGGGTTCAAGCCGTATCCTGAGGGCGGACATCCATTGATCCAGCAATTGGGGAGGCATGCTGTCCGCCGCCTTTCCAATGACCTCTTTGGGGATCCTCGCTTCGCGGACCTCGCTGAGCGGGTTTTCAAGATCATATGGATCCTGCTTGATCTGCAGGTAAGGGATGCTTTCCCTTCCCCAGGCGTTGAGCGCGGACTCCGTCACTCCTCCGTTGCTTGCGGTGTAGAAGCAATGTGCGGGATCGCCCTGATACGTTAGGATCGCACCGCCTGTTTCCGCAACAGCGCGGATCGCGTTGATCTTTCCTTTGTCAAGGCCCCGGTAAACCTGGTCATCCGTGCTGTCGACGAGGTCATAATCCTCCTGGGGCTTCATATTTCTAATGGTGTAGGTCCGCGCCGCGACAGCCTGCGCCTTCAGGGCTTCGATTGGAAAATCGTCCGCCATCTCATAGGGGACCACCCCCATCAGGTATTCTTCAACAGGCAGGATGAGGATCGCCCGCAGACTGCCATCGTCATGGACGCGAACGCTCAGGTCACCTGTGTACAGGTTCAATCCGTTCTGAAGCCGCAGCCCGTTCTCCCCGCCCGGTTTGGAGAGAGCGTGTCTCTTCAGCAAGAGGCTTTTCCCCGGGTGATAGACCATCCCTTCATAGTACACGTTCAGCGATTGGTTCTTCAGCTGTATGTTCAGCGTGCTTCCGCGCTGAAAACTGAGCTGACCGTTGAGAAAGTATTCACCATAGACCCCAACGTTCAGCTGATCGGACAGCTGAAGAGCCGTCAGCAGTACACGCACTTCCGGGGATTTCTCTGCATAGACAGGCAAGGGACGCGCAAACAGCAGGCACAAGGCAAAAAAAACGGCCGCGATCGTGCTGAGTG
>CAZVSG010000167.1:0-2672 GCA_964629345.1 uncultured Christensenella sp.
GAGGAAGGTCGTCGTCGTTCCTGGAACGAAAAGTAAGGGAGAGACGCGAACCGGGCGGCATTTTCTAAATGCCGGTCGGCTGAGCGAATCTGCTGGAGAGCAGATGAGCGAAGCCGAAATTTTTCTGCCGGTCCTGGCAGGTGGTCTGGGGCCTGGTTGGGGCGAAAGTACGCTTACCTCGTCCTACCAACTGTGCTAATGCCCCGCAGTGCGCCTTTTCAGGCGCGGGGACAGTATATCAAAGGAAAAGATGTTTTTCAAGAGGCGGAGAGGCTGATTCCGCTTCATGCGGATGAAATGGAAGCGCAAGCCTCTCCGCTCAGGGCAGCCGGTGCGCGGCGTTGATCGCGTCGATGTCCTCAATGCGCCTGGGGGGAATGCAATAGGGGCAGGCAGTGAGATGGGCATAGGCCGCCTGGTCAAGCTCCCCGTAGGTGAATCCCGACATCGGAAGGAATTTATCCTTCACGCCGTAGCATTTCTCCTGGGTGTGGTAGTTCTGCCCGCCCTGTGGATTGTAGAACAACGGGGTGGCGGGATCCGGATAAGGCAGCTGCCGGCCCGGAAGGTCCTCCCAGATGACCAGTTTCGTGTCCATCCGTTTTTTCAGCTGATTCCAGACCCAGGTCATATTGGTCCCCTTGGGCGTGCGCTTCCGCTGGACGCGGATGCAGCCGTGGCTCGCGCGCTGACCGAGGACGTCCTCAAACTTCTTGTAATTCTTTTCCCCATTGCGTATCAGGTGGGGGACTTCATGCAGGACGTCGCCGAAATTGAAACGAAGCCCCATCGCCGCGTTCAGGCCTTCCACTTCAAAGCCCCCCATGGGGCTGACGAGGAGGAATTCGCCCGAGCGGGTCTCGTTGTAGGGCTGGCGTTCATTGGGCAGCCCGGTGGATACGGCGAGGACGTCGTAGAGTTCGCCGTCCTCAAAGATGTACAGCCGCTGGTCCAGCTTGTCCACCAGCAGGGCATACCTGTCTTTTGGGGTCACTGTCTCCAGCTGATCCGTGCGGATGTATCCCTGCACCAGCTGATTCCAGGCCTTGGTCTTGCTGCCGGCGAAAGAACTGGAGTAGCATTCGATCAGGCTCCATCCGTCCTCCCTTTCCTCCAGCACGTGAACACCCTGGGAGTCGCGCGTCACCTCTCCCACCGGGGCGGAGTTCCTGTCCGGCTGGCTGTACAGGGTCTGCTGGGATTTCTGCTTGCCCTTCACGACGGTGATCGGCGCCATCAGCATCTCCCATACCGCCTTGGTGTCGGTGATGTCCATCGGGGTCTGCCAGTAGCCTTTCCCGTCCGTGATGCGCCGGCTGGGGGTGAAGACGGGCGTCTGCGCCTCCGCATGGAGATGGACGTCACCGGTCAGGAACAGGAGGCAAAGCAGGGCGGCAAAGATTCTTTTCAAGTCAGGATCTCCTTCTTATCCCAAGGGTGGAACGGCAGCGGCGGCTGGCATCGCTGAAAAGGAAAAGCCCGCGAAACCGGTCAGCTGCATGATGATGACGGCGATGCCAACAAGGGCGACATAGACGGCGAAACGGAAAAAGCTGATCCTTCGGATGAGTTTGAGCATGCAGCGGATGGCCAGGAAGCCCGACACGGCCGCAAACAGCACGCCGACAAGGATCTCCGCGCTGACCAACGCGCCTGTGCCGTACTGCTCGACCGCGCCCTTCCCCTCCACCAGCAGGCTGCCCAGGATGGCGGGTGCTGACATCATGAAGGAAAATTTGGCGGCGGTCTCCCTGCTCAACCCGGCTGCGACGCCGCCCAGCAGGGTGGAACCGCTGCGGCTGACGCCGGGCAGGAGAGCGACAGCCTGGAAAGCGCCCATCGCAATCGCGTCGCGGGTCTTGACGTCATATCCGGCGGCCTTGTCAGCCCGCCGACGCCCGATGACCTCGATGAACACCAGGAACAGCGCGGTGATCAGGAAGGAAATGCCCAGGAACCAGCCTTCGAACAGGACGTCGATCCGGTCGCCCAGCAGGATCGCGGCTGCAAGCGCGGGCAGGGAGGCGATGAAAAGGAGCAGGAGGGTCCTGTTCTTCACCGGGTGGCGGATCATATCCAGCCAATCCCTCCAGAATACCGCCGCGACTGCGATCAGCGTGCCCATGTGCAGCATCACGTAAAAGGCGATCTTCGCATCCCCGCCCGCATAGCCCGCCAGGCCGAGCAGTTTCTCCGCGAGGATGAGGTGACCGGAGGATGAAATGGGAAGAAACTCCGAAAGACCCTGCACGATGCCCATCAGGGCTGAGAACAGCACGTCCATGGTTCCCCTTTCCGGCCGGATCGGAAGGATCCGGTCCCAAGCATTCTACTCGCAAGAAAAAGCGGGCGTCAAGAAAGCGGGCCGGCCGGCTCATTCATCCAGCCTGATCTTCCGGCGTTTGTATACTTTCCCGCTCTCCTTCCTGCGGCTGACAGGGCTGAATGACCAGGTGACGCGCAGCTTCCGATTCTCCTGCCCGCGGGCTCTCCGGCTCTTCTTTTCCTTTGGAACAGGGGCTCTCATACGGCATCACCTCCTGATTCGGCTTGAAATGGACCGGTTGTGACGGCTTGTTCCTCTACCCTGGGATTGCTATAATCATACCCTAAACTGACGGATGGATGATGAATGAAGACACTCAGAAAGCTCTTTACACCCCGGGATATGA
>CAZVSG010000168.1:0-2641 GCA_964629345.1 uncultured Christensenella sp.
ACCGCTAGACGGCAGTGCGGGACACCCGACAAGGTGTTCACCCTGCCGTCTTTCTATCTTTCGGATTTGTGACGGCTCCGCGGATTTCACAACAGAAATTCAAAGGAGCCGAATATGGAAAACCAGGACCTGCCCGCCGAACGCGCCATCTACCTAAAGGATCTGCACCAGTGGGTGCCTGTCAGCAAGGCCGATTATGACAACTATTACCGCGACATCAATACCTTCCGCCGCAGGCAGCAGGAGCACGGCCGCTGTGTCTGCCCCGCGAGCAAGCGCTACCTCTGTGATATGGATTGCTATAACTGCCGTTTTCGCAAGGCGGGCAATGAGCTTTCCCTTGATTATTCCAATGGTGAGGAGAACAGCTGGCTTGATTACTTGCCGGATGATGGTCCCAGCGCCCAGTCCATCCTGGAGGAGCGCGAGCTGCTGGACGCGCTCATGCGCCGGCTGAGCGAACTTGACCCCGACAGCCGCCAGATCTGCGAGCTGTTGCTGTTGGAAAAATCGGAGCGGGAGATCGCCGCCATCATGGGCGTCTCACAACAGTCGACCGTCAATTACAGAAAGCGTAAGGCGTTTGAGATGCTGCGGGACCTCCTGCGCGATTACATCTGACCCCTCCCCCATCCTTCACCGGATGCCGTCATTGGCGGCTGGAAAATATTCTTTCCCCGGTTTTCGTTCAGACGGGGCTCCAGCCTCCATTGGGAAGTGGAAAGGGCAAAACGACAAGCGCTCCTTCCAAGGAGGTGAACCGAATGTTTCAGGTGGGGACAGGACCCCGAAGCCGCTCTGCGGACGATGAACTGATTGATGTTCTTATCGCCATCAGCGTCGTGTCCAGGCGGCTGGCAAGAAAACTTACCTTACTGTCAGGACAGGGTCAAACCAGGAAAGGAGGAAAAACAGATGAGCAAGATGAGCGGGATGGCCGATGCCATCGAAGACCTGCGCAGATGCGCTGCCGCTATTGGTGACGCCGCCGACTGGCTGACGGATCAGTTCCACAGCAGCGATCCGGTTGCGGTTGAGCCCGCACTGACCCTGGAAGCGGTCAGGGCCGTCCTGGCGGACAAATCCCGTGCAGGCTTCACTGCCCAGATCCGTGCCCTGCTGCAGAAGCACGGTGCCGACAAGCTCTCCGAGATTGACCCTGCCCATTACAAAGCGTTGCTTGCAGAAGCGGAGGGGCTGAAGGATGCCACCTAAAGCACACGCCCTCCTCTCCGCGTCCTCTTCCCATCGCTGGCTCAACTGTAATCCCTCCGCCAGGCTGGAGCAGGAATTCGCCGACAGGGAAACCGAGGCCGCCGCCGAAGGCACCGCAGCGCACACCCTATGCGAACACAAGCTCCGCCGCGCGTTGAAACAGCAATCGAAGAAACCAATTTCCCCCTACGACTGCGATGAGATGGATGCCTACACGGACGGCTATGTCCAGTTCGTACTGGAAACCATTGCCGAGGTCAGCCGGGCCTGCAAGGACCCGCTCATCCTGATCGAACAGCGGCTGGATTTCTCCTGCTACGTCCCGGACGGCTTTGGCACAGGCGATTGCGTGATCATCGCGGACAAGAGCCTGTACATCATCGACTTCAAGTATGGTCAGGGCATCATAGTGGAAGCAGAGCACAATCCCCAGATGATGCTGTACGCCCTGGGCGCTCTACGCCTGTACGACAGCCTCTACGACATGGAAGTGGTATCCATGACCGTTTACCAGCCCCGGCGAGAAAATATCAGCACATGGACGATACCGACTGGGGATCTGCTGTCCTGGGCGCTGGTGCCGGGCCGCGATCGTCTGCCGCGCACGAGCTGAAGAGAAACTGAAGCTGGCTGAATACGAATTCAAAAAGCCCCCCTTGCTCACGGATACCGAAATAGAGGAAATCCTCGGTAAACTTGAGGACCTGATCCAATGGGCCAATGAAATCGCCGCGTACGCACAGGCGGAAGCGCTCAGCGGCAGACAATGGAATGGCTGGAAACTCGTCGAAGGCCGCTCCAACAGGAAATACACGGATGAGGATGCCGTGATTGAGGCTGCCTACAGCGCCGGGTATAAGGACATCCACAAAAAGACACTGCTCCCCATCACAGAGATGGAAAAGCTGATGGGCAAGGAGGCATTCCAGGCAATTCTGGGAACCCTCATCTACAAACCACCAGGGAAACCCACACTGGTCCCCTTTACTGACAAGCGGCCAGCTTTGTCAAACGCAACAAACGAATTCAAAGAAATCAAGGAGAATTGATACATGATTAAGCAGAACAAGTCCAAGGTCGTCACTGGGATCGTCCGTCTCTCCTACGAACATGTCTGGGAGGCAAAATCCGTGAATGGCGGTCCGGAGAAATACTCCTGTTCCCTCATCATCCCCAAGACGGACAAGGAAACCATCAGCGCGATCAACGCGGCCATCGACACCGCCATCCAGGAAGGCGCCCACAAATTCGGCGGCAAGGTCCCCAGCAGGGCCTCCCTCAAACTGCCCCTGCGCGATGGGGACGTCGAACGCGAAGATGAAGCCTATAAAGGCTGCTTCTTCCTCAACGCCAACAGCACGACTGCGCCGCAGATCGTGGACAAGCAGGTGCGCCCGATCCTCGACCGCAGCGAAATCTACAGCGG
>CAZVSG010000169.1:0-2592 GCA_964629345.1 uncultured Christensenella sp.
GCGGTTAAGTTTTTGAACTAAAGCGTCAGGAGATCGATCTGAGCGATATTCGTCTTGGCACAGACGATTCGTTTCAAATAATTTTATATGAAAGGTTTGACAAGCATGAATGTGAATGGTAAATCGGTCATTATCACCGGAGCGGGAGGCGGGCTGGGCAGCGTCATGGCTCAATTGCTGTGCAAGAACGGCGCGTCTGTATTGATACTTGATCTGGATGAGGATAAGGGGACCGCGGTAGCGGAGGAGATCAGGGCAGCGGGCGGCAATGCCTGGTTTCGGAAAGCCGACGTAACATATGAGGATGACTGGAAAAGCGCGGTGGATTTCTTGTCACAGGCCACCGGAAAGGTGGATGTGCTGGTCAACAACGCAGGCATCAATATCCGCAAGCCCATAGAGCAAATGAATCTGGATGAATGGTGCACGGTCATGAAGGTCAATACGGGGTCGGTTTTCCTGGGCTGCAAAGCCGTCATTCCCCGGATGCGCGCGCAGGGCGGCGGTTCGATCATCAATATTTCATCTGTCTGCGGCCTCATCGGCCACCAATATACCCCTGAAGCCTACACCGCGTCCAAAGGCGCTGTCACCCTGCTGACAAAATCCGTCGCTTCCCGCTATGCCAAAGACGGCATCCGGTGCAATTCCATTCACCCAAGCACTGTAGATACCCCGCTTGTTCAGGTGCTTTTTAAGGACCCCGCGCGCAAAGCTGAGCGCCTGGGCGAAGTGCCTCTGGGAAGATTGGCGACATCCGATGATGTTGCCAATGCCGTGCTGTTTTTGGCGAGCGATGAAGCTTCCTTTATCAATGGCGCCGCGCTGACGGTAGACGGCGGAGTCACCTGCTATTAATTTCCAGGCAGATCCGAATCCTGCCGTATAAAATCCGGCACGTATAAAATCCGGTCCCGAATTTTTTCTTGACACCCTCTCAGGGTTGTGCTATGTTTTCCGCAACAAAATTAAAAATGTCTATTCAGGCGTTAGGAGTATGCGTATGTACCATTCATCGGAAGTACTCAGAAAAGTCCGCGCGAAGGCAATCGATATTCGCGCGGATATTATTGAGATGATTCCTCACGGCAAGGTGGGGCATCTTGGGGGAAGCTGCTCAATCGCGGATGTGGCAGCGGCGCTGTATTTTGAACACATGAAAGTATATGACGATCCAAAGGATCCCAGGCGCGACCGCTGCATTTTCAGCAAGGGCCATGCCGTGCTGGCACAGTATGCTTGCCTGGCTGAACTTAATTATTTTGACCGGAGCGAACTGGCCAAGGTCAAGACCATCGGCGGGATCCTTCAGGGACACCCGGACAGGGACCTGACACCCGGCATCGAAGCCGTGACAGGCTCCCTGGGGCAGGGGCTTTCTATCGCTCTGGGTACTGCGCTGGGCTTGAAACTCGACGGGAGCGATTCGCGCGTCTATGTCATCATCGGAGACGGAGAGCAGGCCGAAGGCCAGATCTGGGAAGCGGCCATGGCAGCCAGCGCCTACAAAGCCGACAACCTCTGCGCAATACTGGACTACAACAAACTTCAGGCCACCGACGCCACGGACAGGATCCTGCCGATCGGCAGCCTGAAGGAGAAATGGGGCTCGTTCGGCTGGCACGTGATCGATATCGACGGCCACGATCCGGACTCCATCCTGTCCGCGCTGGATGAAGCAAAGGAAACAAAGGGCGCGCCCACGATGATCATCGCCCGTACAGTCAAAGGAAAAGGCTTCCCCTTTGCGGAGAACCAGGTGAAGTATCACAACGGCGCGATCTCCGAGCAGGAGCAGGAACAGGCAGTGGAAGCCATACGAAAGATGCGGGAGGCGCTCTGATGGAACTGAAGAATTGCAGGCAGGCATACGGGGAAACGCTGCGCGAGCTGGGCAGCACCGACCCCAACATCGTTGTTCTTGAGGCGGATCTTGGCAAGTCGACCATGTCGGAGATGTTCCGCCAGGCCTATTCGGACCGTTACTTCCAGGTCGGCATCGCGGAACAGAACATGACCTCGGTAGCGGCCGGTCTGGCGCTGACCGGAAAGACCGCGTTCACGAACTCATTCGCTGTGTTCTCCACCGGCCGCGCGTATGACCAGATCCGCTCTTCCGTCTGCATCCCAAGATTGAACGTCAAGATCTGCGGATCATCGGCGGGGCTGTCCGACTATGGTGACGGAAAGACCCACCAGTCGATCGATGACATCGCGCTGATGCGCGTGCTTCCCGGCATGACGGTCCTCTCCCCCCTTGACGCGGTGGAGACCGCCCAGATGGTCAGGGAGATGGCCCGGATCCAGGGGCCGTGCTACATCCGGCTCAACCGCAATGATCTGCCGGTCTATGTGGATCCGGCGGATGAGTACCATATCGGCAAGCTGCGCATGCTTCGCGACGGCAGTGACGCCGTGGTGTTCGCGACGGGCATCATGGTTTCCAAAGCGCTTCAGGCGGCTGAGGAACTCCGGAATGAAAGCGTCAGCGTGCGCGTCGTCAGCGTCAGCACGATCAAGCCGCTGGATCCCTCGGCGCTCCTGGAGCATTGCCGCGGAGTCAGGGCCGTTGTCACCTCGGAGGAGCACAAC
>CAZVSG010000170.1:0-2531 GCA_964629345.1 uncultured Christensenella sp.
ACCGCTGACGAAAGGATGAAAGCGGCGGTATCTTGAGGGCAGATAATAGACCGCTTCATAAATCACAGACAATACGAGCAGCAGGGCCGCATTGTTGACCAGGGCGACCAGGACTTCCCGTTCCATTCTTCCCCCCAAATGTTTCTGTCAACCCGGGCGATCAGCAGTTGATAACGTCGAAAACCGCCAACTTCCCGGAACGCGCGTCATCAGAACACTATTGATTTTCGCCGCTCAAGGCCTGGGAAATCCCTGTTCCGGAACGTCCCGGCCATCCGAGCGGTCACAAGGTCGATAAAATCATGAATGATCCCTTGGGGGATCCTGCTGAAAGGCGGGGGTATCGGACTGTACACCCATCTTCTATCCTCCCCTGAATGGACTGATTTTACCCTGCATCATCGGGGTTTGTCCATGGGAACATCGCTTGCCCGGGAAAACAGTCCGGTTGGCCGGCAGGATCTATCCGGGTCGGTTTACCTCCTCTCTTTCCTTTCCGCAACTGCGTGGACCCGCGGGGTCCCGTCCGTTTGATGCCGCAGGGCGTCATGCGTGAAAACGGTCCACGGTTCCTGGTCAGCGGGAGGCCGCCCTGTGCGGGGAAAGGATGAGGCGGGGATCCCTATGCCTATTGAAGCTCAATACCAAAGACATCCCCCGCCTTCCCGATAAGAACGACCTTTCCCATCGCAGGCAGGACGGTCCGGCTGTCCCTGCTGACCGTGGTGAAATTGACACAGGCGTCATTTTCATCCAGCACGGCATATGCCGCGCCTTTGGGCAGGCTGACGGCAAGCGTCTTTCCCCGGGTTGCCTCCCCGAGGGTGAAATACCGGGCGAAACCGTCCTCCCCGATCATGACGGAAACGCCGGAGGGGGGCAGCTCGGGGATAAAATCCTCCCGGATGAAGAACATGCCGTTGGAGTCAAGATACTCGACACCGTCCCTGACGAAAAACGCCATATCCATGACATCGCGGAACTTCACGGTATTCACGGCATGGTCCGCGTCAGTGATCTTCGTGCCCGCATAGGCGAAGCCATTGGAGAAATCATCATTGAGCTTCGTCTTCACGGAATCAGCCCCCATCAGGTAGGCCTGGCTGCTTGGTTTCTCGGTGAGCACATAATAGCTCTTCCCGGCGCGCGGCTTCCACGCTTCCAGCACAGTCTTCTCCGGACCGGCAGGCTCTGCCCGCTGGTATTCAAGGGCCGTCATCATGGCCTGGCCGACCTTCGGCAGGGAGATCACCTGGCTTCTCTTTAGGTAGAGTTCTCCGTCAGCCTGGCGGACAAAGGATCGGATGCTGCTGCCATCCTCAGACAGGAAGCCCTGCTCACCTGCATATATCCATTCTTCCGCCACGCCGCCGGATTTGTTGACTGACAGGACGCCGTCCCTCACCTCCACCAAGGCCCAGGAGGTAGCGTTGACATAATATCCTGAAAAGGCTTCCAGTTCCCTGGGCATGGCAGTCAAGACCGGCGGGGTGAAGGCTTTGGGCGGCGTGATCTCGCTGATGATCCCCTTTTCCTTCAGGTATTCCTGCAGGATGCCCGCGGCAAAGGCATAGTCGATGATGGAGGCAGCCCCGGAGGAGACGACCGCCATGGCCAGGTCCGCCTCGGGGAGGACGACAAGCGAGCAGTGGAACAGCTGCGTATCCCCGCCCTTTGCCAGCGCCCGGATGCCGTAGCCGCCGAAGGGAAAGCCGGATACGGTATCCCATCCCAGGCCGTACTGCCCGATGTAGTTGCCGTCCTCCGCCTGCACCCACATGCCCCGTTTGTATTCCTCCTTCTGCATCAGCAGGACGGCTTCCCCGGACAGCAGTTCCAGCCGTTTCCCCATCAGCACCCGCGCGAACCGGCACAGGTCCTCCGCGGTCGAATACAGGCCGCCCGAGCCCAGGGCATTGACCGTATCGGCCGGAAGGGGCCCGTCATACTGCGGCACGTAGGTCCTGACCAGACGGCTCTCCCTGTCAAAGTCATCCTGCGGTGTCAGGGTGTTGCGCAGACCGAGCGGCTCCAAAAAGTGCGATGAGAGAAAGTCCGCGTACCGCAACCCGCTGACGCGCTCCACAAGGATCTCCAGCAGGGTGAACCCGTCGTTGCAGTACTCGGAGAACTGGCCGGGCGCCGCTTTGAGCCGCTGCCGGGACAGCTGGGAGAGAAGGGTGTCGTGCATCAGCGGATCGTCATCGTCAAACAGCATGGAATTCCCCATGCTGGATCCGTTGATGCCGCTGGAATGGTTCAGCAGCATCCGGGGGGTGATCTCCCTGTACCGCTCATCCAGCATCGTAAACTCGGGGATGTAGGCCGTCAGGGGTTTGTCCAGGTCGATCTGCCCCCTGTCCCAGAGCCGCATGACGGAAGCCGATACGAACATCTTGCTCGTGGAGCCGATGCCGAACAGGTCTTCCCTGGTAACGGCGCGGCCGCTCGCCCTGTCAAACGCGCCGCTGCTCCCTGAGAGCACGATGCTGTCCCCATCGATCAGGGCGTACTGCACGCTGGCCGCGCCG
>CAZVSG010000171.1:0-2505 GCA_964629345.1 uncultured Christensenella sp.
TGCAGGCAGCTGATGATATCCCGGATGGCGCGGACATTGTCGCCCAGGATCGCGCTGTGCCCCTGCGCGATGTGGTCGATGGTGACGACGGGGATCTCGCTGGCCAGCAGCTGCTTCACAGCTTCCTGCTCGAATGAGCCCTCCACGATGATGACGCCGTCACACTGGCGCTGCCTGGCATGGTCACAATAGCTCATGCCGGAGGAATGGAGGGAGTTGTTGAGGAAGGTGATGTCGTAGCCCAGCTGTTCGGCCTGGCTGTGTATGCCTTCCAGCACCATGGAGAAAAACTCGTGGGCCATGTTGTTGCGGTAGAGAATGCCAAGGTTGCGGCTGCGGTGAGACTTGAGGGTGCGCGCCGCGGCGTTGGGATAGTAGCCGATCTCCCGCGCCACCCGGCGAACCATCTCCGCCTTTTGTGCCCCGATGCCGGGACGGCCGTTCAGCGCTTTGGATACGGCGGAAATGGATAGTCCGCATTTGTCGGCAAGCATCTTGATCGTCGCCATGAATGTGGGTTTCCTTCGTTGTTTGTCGGGCAGGATAGCAGATAAAACGTTTTCTCTACCCAAATTCTACTATAGAAATATTTGAATGTCAATCACGATTTCTGTGCTATGTGCCGCCGGATTTCCTCAGGGTACAGCAAATAAAGCCCGGGAGACGGGTTGAAAATCGAGGGGCAAATCGCTGCGCTGCCGGGGTTTATGCTTCCAATTCCAAGATGGATGAGCCGGGTTCGATCCTATTGGTCTTCACCCCGGACTCGGTATACAGGAAAACACTGATTCCTTTGTGCTCGCCCTCGACTGTCACCTTGACGGTGCTCGCGGACCTGAGGGCGGAGAGGGTTAGCGCCTTATTACCAAACTGATCAACAACAACAGCCTGAGCGCCTGTTTCGTTTGGCTGGTAGATCCTGATCTCAAGCCCGTCGAGATAATCATAGTCGACGAGGCTTTCATCCTTCCCGATCGGGAGGATGGTGTTCTCACGGACAAATATCGGAAGATTATCCATATCGCAATGCTCTTCATGCCATCTGCCGCCATTTGCCGCGCGGCCGCTGAGCAGATGCGTCCACCGGCCTTCGGGGAGGTAGTATTCTATGGCGCTGTCCTCCCGAAACACCGGGGCGACCATCAGCGCGTCACCCAGCATGTACTGCAGATCAATATCCTCGCAGGCGCGGTCCCCCGGGAATTCCATCACCATGGCGCGCATCATCGGGACGCCGCTATCCCTTGCTTCAACAGCCTTTGCATACAGATAAGGCATCAGCCGGCATTTGAGATTCGTATACTTTTTGACAACCCCGGGAGCCTGCTCCCCAAACAGCCACGGCACACGGTAGCTGCTTGAGCCATGAAGGCGGGAATGGCTGCTTAAGAGGCCAAACTGGGCCCACCGCATATAGACTTCCGGGGAGGCCGTATCCTCAAAACCGGAGATGTCATGGCTCCAGAAGGCGAAGCCACTCAAGCACAGGGAAAGGCCGGCCCGGAGCGACTCGGCCATGGAGGGGAAGGAGCTTGTGCTGTCGCCGCCCCAGTGCACAGGGTACTTCTGCCCGCCGACTGTCGCGCTGCGGGCGAACACGCAAGCCTGCCCGACTCCGCGCTCCTGCTGGAGCAGCTCGAAGACCGTTTGATTATAGAGAAGCGCGTAGTAGTTGTGCATCAGCACGGGATCACTGCCGTCAAAGTAAACGCAGTCTGTGGGAACGCGCTCGCCGAAATCGGTTTTGAATGAATCGATCCCCATATCCAGCAGCGCTTTCAGCTTTCCCTTGAACCAGTCACAGGCGGCGGGGTTGGTGAAGTCGACCAGGCCCATCCCGGCCTGCCACATATCCCACTGCCACACATCGCCGTTTTCCCGCCTGAGCAGGAATCCTGATTTCTTTGCTTCGTCAAACAGGGGCGATTTTTGCGCGATGTAGGGATTGATCCACACGCAGGTCTTGATGCCCTTGTCGTGCAGCCGCTTGATCATCCCCTCGGGATCGGAGAAAGCCTCCCTGTCCCAATCGTAATTGCACCATTCATAGGCCTTCATCCAGAAGCAGTCAAAGTGGAAGACATGCAGGGGGATGCCGCGCTCCGCCATGCCGTCCACAAACGACATCACCGTTGATTCATTGTAATTCGTGGTGAAGGAAGTGGTCAGCCAGAGGCCGAAGGTCCAGGCGGGCGGAAGGGCGGCGCGGCCGGTCAGCGCTGTATAGGCTTCAATGACCTTCTTCATGGAGCCGCCGCCGATCACCATAAACTCCAGGCTTTCACCGGGCAATGAAAACTGCGCGCTTTCCACTGCCTCCGAACACAATTCATAGCTCACCTTGCCGGAACTGTTCACAAACACACCATATCCGCGGTTGGTGACGTAAAATGGTATGTTCTTGTAGGAGAGCTCGGAGGCCGTGCCGCCATCTTCGTTCCACATATCGGCGGACTGGCCGTTCCTGACAAAGGGCGTAAACCGCTCGCCCAAGCCGTAGATCTT
>CAZVSG010000172.1:0-1906 GCA_964629345.1 uncultured Christensenella sp.
TGAACCGGTAGGTCGCGTTCTTGATCGCAGGCGCCTCGCCCCAGAAATTTTCGTTATAGGTGATCTTTACGTGGGAACCGGCCTTCCATTCCACGAACTTGTAGGGCCCCGTGCCGTTGGCAACAAGCGTGAGCTCGTTGGCGGTGTGCGCCTCGGTGAAGGCCTTTGAGAGGATCGCGATCAGCGTCAGGCGCTTGAGCAGAAGCGGGTCCGGCATTTTAGTGATAACGCGGATGGTGTTGGTGTCTACCACTTCGGCATGGTCAATCGCGTCCACGCTGTTGAGGAATTGGGAGTTGAGTTCCGGGCTGATAACGCGGTTGATCGAGAATACGACATCCTCGACCGTCAGCGCGCTGCCATCATGGAACTTGACCCCTTCGCGAATCTTGAACTCCCAGGTCAGGCTGTCCACCAGGGTCATCCCGGTTGCGAGCCAAAGCTTTGGTTCAAGCGTTTCCTTGTCAAGGACGTACAGTGTATCATAGATGTTCTGTGTGATGGGGCGCATGTTGCCGTCATCGGGGAACTGGGCGTCCAGCGATGTCAGCTCGCCCTGCAGCGCGATGGTGATGCTCTCCTTGTCTGCACGGCCGGCGGCGGACGCGCTCACGACGAGGCCCAGGCAGATGATGGCAGTCAGCAGAAGGGACAGGGGCTTTTTCATTGATCTTCCTCCTCTTAGTTTTGTAGGCGCCTTATACCTGTTAACGGGCAACCCGCCCGCTAAACCTGATTTGACGCTTCTCTCTGCGTCATGAGATCTCAGACTGGCCCTCGAAATTCTCGAAGCAGGCAACCCAGTGCCCCGGCCTGCGTTCCTCAAGCTGGGGGTCTTCCTTGAAGCAGCGTTCATTTGCCAGGAAGCACCGGGGGGCAAAACGGCAGCCCGGAGGCGGATCGACCGGCGAGGGAACCTCGCCCAGCAGTATCTCGCATTTGATGTGCCTGAGCGTCGGATCCTCAATCGGTACAGCTGAAAGCAGCGCTTCCGTATACGGATGCAGGCGGTGCTGGAAGACCTCCGGGGTTTCCGCGTACTCGACCAGCTTGCCCACGTACATGATCGCGATGTGGGAAGACAGCCAACGTACGACGCGGATGTCATGGGATATGAACATATAGGTCAGGTTATGACTCTTCTGCAGGTCCTTGAGCAGGTTGAGCATCATGGCGCGGACCGAAACGTCCAGCGCGGAAATGGGCTCGTCAGCCACGATGAATTCCGGATACAGCGCGATGGACCGCGCAACGCCGACGCACTGTTTCTGACCGGCGGCCAAAGTATACGGGTATTCGTCCATCAGCTCAGGCTTCAGGCCCACCGTGCGCAGCAGCCCCGCCACCCTGTCTTCCAGTTCCTGGCCCTTCGCCACGTTGTGGACAACCAGGGGCTCTCCGACGATCTTCCCGATCTTGTTGCGGCTGTCAAATGAGCTGAATGAATCCTGGAAGATGAGCTGCGCCTTGGTGCGGAAATTCTTGGCCTGCTGCTTGTCGTACTTATAGATGTTCTCGCCTTTGAAATAGATCTCTCCGGCGGTTTTGGACAGCAGCTTCAGCACCAGCCGGCCCATCGTGGTCTTGCCGCATCCGCTCTCACCGACGACCCCCAGCGGCTGTCCGGCATGGATATCCAGGGAGACGTCATCCACCGCATGGACAAACGACTTGGCCTTGCTGATCAAACCGCCGCCGACGGGGAAATATTTCTTGACGTTCCGTACGGAAACCAGCGATGTCTTTATGCTTTCATCATTGATCATTCCTTCTGCCTCCTCTCTGTTAGTGTTTGATGGCCAGCGGATCGAATTCATCACGGATCCAGTCCCCGATCAGGTTCAGGCAAAGAACGGTGATGCCGATCACCAGCCCGGGGTAGATGACGATCCACGGTGCCTGGACG
>CAZVSG010000172.1:1916-2452 GCA_964629345.1 uncultured Christensenella sp.
GCCCAGAATCAGCCCCCATGAAGTGTTGGGCGGCTGCACGCCAAAGCCGAGAAAGCTCAGGTTGGCCTCCGCGTTGATGAAATGCGCGGTTTCGATGACGAACGTCGTCACAAGCGGCGAAAGGATGTTCGGGGCAACGTGTCTGGCCAGAATCTGGCCGGTTGATACGCCGATCGCATGCCCGGATTCCACCATCGGCGAGTTGCGCATCACCAACGCCTGACTTCGCGCCATGCGGCAGAAGAGCGTCCAGCTCGAGATGGACAGCGCGATGATCAGGTTGCCTTCGCCCGGTCCCATGAGCATCACGAAGGTCATGGCGATCAGCAGCGTTGGCGCAGACGACCATATATCAACGATCCGCATGATGATCATGTCCGTCCAGCCGCCAAAATAGCCGGCGCTGAGCCCCAGAACGATGCCGATCACCGCACCGATGACTGTCACGATGAACCCGACGCGCAATGAAGCGCGGCCGCCGTAGAGAACGCGCGCGAACAGGTCGCGGCCCAGTTGGTCAGTGCCCAGGATGTGGT
>CAZVSG010000173.1:0-1175 GCA_964629345.1 uncultured Christensenella sp.
CCAGCAGCCCGCCTTCACCCATCAGTGCTTCCATGGGGTTGCTGTTCTCAAAGCTGAGATCTTCCACGCCCTGCGTGAGGTCCGAGTACATCTGAAAGCTGTGCGCGGTCTGGCAGTTACTGAAAATGCCCTCCGCCACAATGGCTCCCGCGGTACCCTTGGTCGGCTTGTATGCGTAGATCATGTTGTCCATGAGGTCATAGGACAGGTGCCGGGCATAGGCGGTGACCTGGGTGAGCTCAGGCACGATGCGGTAGATCCGGAAAGGCTGGTCCCGCAGTTGCCTGGGCGCCACAATCTGGCCGGTTGCGGTCACGTTGGTGATCTCGGTCCGGACAAATACCAGGTACTCGCTGCCCATCCAGCCGCGCTTGCCATCCGGGGCAATGACCTCAAAGAAGTCCGAATTGGCCGTGCTGATGACCTGCACTTCCTGGCCGGTCTTGTACTTGGCCAGGCTGGGTGAACTGCGCGTCGCGCGGCTCCAGAGGTTGAGCAACCCGCCATGGAAGGTTCGGACACGATAGATGTCTTTGCCTTCTGACTGCTGCATCAGCTTCACGCGCGGGGTCATGGCTGCAGGGACTGGTGCTTTCACGATGCTGCCAACCTGCAGCCAGGACCATTTGTCCCGATCGTCCAGGGGATGAACCAGTTGCAGTTCCCACTCTCCGTTGAGCGTTTCGTTCACCAGGCAGGAAGAAGGTGCAAGGGCACACAGGCCGTTGGTACTGAAGTCCGTCGCGTCAGCGGAGAAGATGGAGATCATGTGTGCCCTCCTTTCCTAGAGCGTGCGCCAGTTGGGTGTGATCACAATTTGTGAAACACCGCCCGTCCAACTGATGAGGTTCTGACCGGTATGCAGCAGCGGGTAATCACCGGTCATGTGGTTGTTGTAGGAGGTGTAGTTCTTGTAGATCTCCATCAGCGGGGTATCGATGGTCACCACACCGGTCAGGCCCAACACCTCGATGTAGCTGGCACCTACTGTAATCTGCGCGTCGGCTGTCAGCGTGACCTTGAGGATTGGCTCTGCAAACACGGAACCCATGTTGTTCACATAGGTGCCGGAAGCATTCACGGTGATGTTGGGGATGCCCGACAGGTAGAAGAAGGGCTGGCAGCGGAAAGTGACGGAAAACCGCCGGTGCGGGTTCCCGCGCAGGATCTGTTCC
>CAZVSG010000173.1:1185-2450 GCA_964629345.1 uncultured Christensenella sp.
TGCGGGCATAGTAAAAGCCACCCTGCCGGTTGGCGAAGGTGACCTTGTCGTCGCCCTTGAGCCAGGCGAGGATCGTGTTGAGCTGGGAAGTATCAGTGACGATGCACTCCACAGTGAGAAGGAAGTCGTCATACACATCCAGCCCTTCCAGGGTGGTCAGGGTACCGCTCCGTCCGGGCACCGAGGTGAAGGTAGCGCGCTCCGGCGGGCGGATGATCTCCGGTTGCTGAGCGACGCGGATGCCATAGCTGGTACAGCGCGTTCCCTTCCATTCAAACCAATCATTCATAGGCATCCCCCCCAATCAAAAAGCCCCTGCCGATTGGCAAGAGCACGGTTTGTGATCACTCAGGTCCGTTGATATTAAGGCGTTTTTACGCTCTGTACAGGCCGCGTGCGTGATACTGGCGACGGATCTTTTCGCATTCCTTAATCTGCAATGGTTGTTTGCATTGTTGCTTTGGCTCTTCGCAGATTTCTTTGCTCATTGGGCTGAAAGGTTGACTTCATCCAACACGGCGGGCGGCAGCACTCAGCCCTACATGTCTCGTTCAGTTGGCGTGGATGACTGCTACTTTCTCTCTCCCGGCTTAGCGGAAGCATGAAAATCCCTCGGCCAGTCATTGCATTTCTTCATTCGTTTTGAGTAAATGCCGGCGCGCCGTGTTGCGCTGCTACACATCGTTTACCGAAAAAACACATTTTTGACACGATTGCTTGGTATCATCCAAATTGCCGGAGAGGGGAAACTCGCTCGGACGAACAAAATGGAGGGAAACATGAAAAAGGTATTTATTCTGGTCCTCGCGGGCCTGCTTGCTCTGACCCTGATGTACGGTGCGATCGCAGAGACCTCGGCTGCCCAGACGGCCCCGGTGGCGCAGTCGACCGTGCCCGCACTCACCGCCGAGGAACTTGATGCGCTGCTTGCGACCAAGCTGGAGGGTGGAAGCACCCTGGGCGATGTCCTGACGCAGACCGGCGTGCTCGACACCTTCAAGTCGGCGCAGCCGTTCCAGCAGGTCCAAATCCTGCGCGCGCAACTTATGCTGGGCAAGATTACACAGGCTGACGCCCAGGCGCTCCTGACAGCCCTTCGCACATCCCTTGTCGGGGAGAACGCTGGGAATGCCGGTTTCGGCCCGTGGGCTTATGGTGATGACAACAACAGAAACTGGAGACGCGGCGGCAGGATGGACGGCATGATGCGAGGTGGCCGGGCTAGAATGGGCGGCATGATGCAGGGTGGCCGCGGCATGATGGGC
>CAZVSG010000174.1:0-2407 GCA_964629345.1 uncultured Christensenella sp.
CTCTTTCAGGCCGATCAGCGGATCGACCTTGCCCTTGATGGCGGCTTCGGTCAGCACGCGGGTCGTCTCCTGGAAGGAGGCCGCGGACAGGAAGGAATCGGTGGCCAGGGAGGCTTTCGTGATGCCCAGCAGCACGCGCTTAGCACTCGCTGTGCGCGGCTGGTCATCCGGGCCGGCAGTGCCTGCGGCGACCCTCTTTTCAAAGGCTTCAACGGCCTTGGCGTTTGCTTCGTCAAACTGGAAGATGTCCACCAGGCTGCCCGGCAGGAGGTCGGTATCGCCCGATTCCTCCACGCGCACTTTGCGCAGCATCTGGCGGATGATGACCTCGATGTGCTTGTCCGCCAGGCCGACGCCCTGGCTGTGGTAGACGCTGAGCACTTCGCGCAGCAGGTACTCCTGCACGGCCTTGATGCCCAGGATGCGCAGCAGGTGGTGCGGGTTGACGGATCCTTCGATCAGTTCGTCCCCGGCCTGGACGTGGTCGCCTTCCTCCACCTTCAGCCTCGCGCCGTAGTGGATGAGGTAGGCCTTTTTCTCCTCCGGGTTATGGTCGGAGGTGATCACGATCTCCCTGCGTTTCTTGGTCGTCTGGATCGACACCTTCCCGGTGATGTCCGCCAGCGTCGCCTCTCGCTTCGGCTTGCGTGCCTCAAACAGCTCCTCGACACGGGGGAGACCCTGCGTGATATCCTCCACGTTGGCCACGCCGCCGGTGTGGAAGGTGCGCATGGTCAGCTGGGTGCCGGGCTCGCCGATGGATTGGGCCGCAATGATGCCCACCGCCTCGCCGATATCCACAAGGCCGGTATGCGCAAGGTTGGTGCCGTAGCATTTGGAGCAGACGCCCGACTGGCTGCGGCAGGTCAGCACGGAGCGGACCTGGATCTTCTTGATGTCGGCGTCGGCGATCTTCCTGGCCAGCTTTTGGTTGATCTCCTGGTTGACGGGGCACAGCAGCTCCCCGGTGATGGGATGATAGACATTTTCCGCCGCGACGCGGCCGTTGATGCGGTCCTCCAGCGACTCGATCTCACTGATGGGCTCCACGACGATCCCGCGGATGGTTTCACCGCGGCTTTCAAAACAGTCGATCTCCCGGACGATGACCTCCTGGCTGACGTCGACCAGCCGGCGGGTCAGGTAGCCGGAGTCCGCGGTGCGCAGCGCGGTGTCCGCAAGGGATTTTCGGCTGCCGTGCGAGGACATGAAGAACTCAAGCACGTTGAGCCCCTCGCGGAAGTTGGCCCGGATGGGAAGCTCGATGGTCTTGCCCGAGGGCGAGGCCATCAATCCGCGCATGCCGGCCAGCTGGGATACCTGGCCGACGGAGCCGCGGGCGCCCGAGTTGGTCATCATGTAGATGGGGTTGTTCTTGTCCAGTACTTTCATCACCTGGTTTTTCAGGCGGTTGGTGGTGTCGCCCCAAACCTGAATGACGGACTTGTAGCGTTCGCTTTCGCTCATCAGGCCGCGGCGGTACTTTGCGTCAATGGTTCGGATCATCTGGTCAGCTTCCGCCAGCCACTGTGTTTTTTCCGGCGGAACAACGATGTCGGAGATGGACACGGTGATCGCGCCGCGGGTGGAATAGGTGTATCCCAGGCGCTTGATGTTGTCCAGAACCTGCGCGCAGACGTTCACGCCATGCACGTGATAGCAGTTGTCGACGATCTTCCCCAGGTCCTTCTTGACGACTTCGTGGTCGATCTCAAGCAGGAACTGGTCATCCATGGTTGCCCTGGGCTGGTAACCCAGGTTCTGGGGAATGACTTCGTTGAAGATCAGCCGGCCCAGCGTGCAGGGGATCAGCCGGCGCTCCGTCCTGCCTTCAAATGTGCGCTCAACGCGCACCCTGATGGGGGCGTGCAGGGTGATCTCCTTGTTGTGGTAGGCCATTTCCGCCTCGTCCACAGAGGAGAACACACGGCCGGCGCCGGGAGCGCTGTCATCCATCAGCGTCAGGTAATGGCAGCCGATGACGATGTCCTGCGTGGGGGAGATGACGGGCTTGCCGTCCTGAGGCTTCATGATGTTGTTCGCCGCCAGCATCAGGAAGCGGGCTTCGGCCTGGGCTTCCGTGGACAGCGGCACGTGCACGGCCCAAAGGCCTGGATGCCCAGACGGTGCAGGGTGGGGGCGCGGTTGAGCAGCACCGGGTGCTCATGGATTACGTTTTCCAGGATGTCCCAGACCTCGGGACGCAGTTTTTCCACTGCGCGCTTTGCGCTCTTGACGTTGTTGGAGATGCCCAGCTTGACCAGCTGTTCCATCACGAAGGGCTTGAACAGCTCCAGCGCCATTTCCTTGGGCAGGCCGCACTGGTGCAGCTTGAGTTCAGGTCCGACGACGATAACCGAGCGGCCGGAATAGTCGACGCGCTTGCCGAGCAGATTCTGGCGGAAAC
>CAZVSG010000175.1:0-2392 GCA_964629345.1 uncultured Christensenella sp.
GCGAAATACTCGCACTGGATGGGCACCAGGACGCTGTCCGCCGCGGTCAGCGCGTTGATGGTCAGCAGGCTCAGGGAGGGCGGGCAGTCGATGAGGACGAAGTCATATTTTTCCCTGACGGGCTGCAGGGCATCCCTCAGCTGCTTTTCCCGCTGTGTTACGCCCACCAGCTCCACCTCCGCCGCGGCCAGGCGGATGTCGCTCGGCAGGACGTCAAGGTTAGGGATCCCCGATCTCACAATGACGCTGTTCATCGGGACATGGTCGATCAGCACCTCATAGCTGGTTTTCCCGCCCGTGCGCGCGGCGATCCCGCTGGTGGCGTTTCCCTGCGGGTCCAGGTCCGCCAGCAGGATATGGAAACCTTCGGCGGCCAGGCAGGCAGCCAGGCTTACGGCGGTGGTGGTCTTGCCCACACCGCCTTTCTGGTTGGCTACCGCGATGATTCTTCCCACTTCATTCTCCTTGGGGCAGTGTATCGATCCAGGGCTTGTACCGCCAGTGATCATGGCAGGAGGTGATGACGCGGCGGAGGGTCTCCGTTTCCTCCGGCGTCTGCAGATCCCTGAACAGCAGGTACAGCGCGCGAAGCGCGGACAGGCTCCCGGATCGCATGGAGTATTCCCGGATCATCGCCTGGTTGGACGGATCCCTGGGCAATGACTGGAACAGTAGATACAGCAGCTCGTCCGCCATCAGTGAAAAATCACTGATGCGAAGGCGGATCAGCTGCCCGCTGTCCATTTCCAGCGCCATCCGGCCGCCTGTGTCCTCACGCACGGCCATGAACAGGGCGTTGTCAAGCGCTTGTGCCAGGCGGTCCAGGGCGTCTCTGCGCGGCTGGAAGGAGAACAGGGTGAACGCCGCCCGCTCGCACAGTTTTCCGCTGCGGGCAAGGAAGCTTGACCCAAGCCAGGGGCGAAGGGTTTCCACCACCTTTTCCGGGGCAATCATGGTTCGTTTCCTCCAGGATCGCTCTTCTCCCAGGTTTCAAGGATAGCACAGCCTCCTGCCACCGTCAAAAGACGCCGAAGGGCCGCGCCCCATGAATGTGCCTACAGATGCGCGATAAAATGATCCAGGATCAGGGCGTGCAGTTCTTCGCTCCAGAAGGTGCCCTCGTGCTCAGCGCCGAGGACCAGGATGAGCCTGCTATTTGCGCCGGCTTCCAACAGGCGCTTGTGCATCCGTTCAGACTGGACGAAGGGCACCATCTCATCCCTGTTCCCATGCGCGATCAGGAAGGCCGGATACTTCCCGCCTTTTTTGACCTCGTAAACCGGGCTCATCGCGCGCAGGACGGAAACCGCGTCCCGGCCGCCGATCAGCCCGTTCATGATCCGCATGATGTCGCTGTCCTCTTCGGTCTCCCCACCTTTCATAGACAGCAGGTCCGTGGGGCCGAAACAATCCGCGACCGCCCTGACCGCGTCTGACTGTTCCTGATAATCCCCCGTCCGGTAGCGGGGATCGTCCCCGGTCAGGCCGACCAGCAGGGCGGTGTTGCCGCCGGAGGAGGTGCCGAAGAATCCGACGCGCTCAGGGTCGATCCCCAGTTCGCCCGCCTGGCTGCGGAGGAAGCGGATGGCGGCCTTGGCGTCCTTGAGGTAGGAGGGGAAGGGATTCCCCCTGGTGCAGTCGCGGTGGGTGATCGCGGCCACGGCGATGCCCCGCTGGGCGTAGCGGCACAGCTGAGGCAGCTGGTAATAGCGGTTCGGGCTGGTCCAGGCGCTGCCCTGCAGAAAAACGATGAGAGGATCCTTATGTCCGGCCTCGCCCGGCTGATGATTCGGGGATACGAGGGTCAGAAGCTGCTGCTGCCCTTCGCAGAAGAACGGGATGTCCGGCTGGATGGAAGCCATCCCCCGGAAATCAGGATTGTTCTGAAGCGTGATATCAGGTTTCAGCATCGCTGTCCGCCCTCCGCAACATGATGGCCCATTATATCATGCGGTCCCTTGATGCGGTAGGATCAGGCCCGGGCAGGGCGAAGAATGACGCGGAGCAGGCGCTGACACTGACGGTCGATGTCGTTTCAGGATGTCTCTGACAATGAAATTTGCGCTTGCGTCCCATGGTCAGTCTTGCTATAATACACAAGCTGTCTTTTGGGACAGTATGCGCCCTTAGCTCAGCTGGATAGAGTGTTTGACTACGAATCAAAAGGTCACAGGTTCGAATCCTGTAGGGCGCGCCAAAGAAAACCCCGCATTATCAAAGGATGCGGGGTTTTTCCTGTCTGGGCTCTTGGATGTTTTTTCATGTTTTATACCGAGCGACTCTTTTGCTTCTTTCTCCGGAACAGCAAAGCACTCAGGTCGTCTGACGCGGAACGATCGTAAGCGTCAAACGAAACCACGTCTACTAAGCAAATGAGCCTCATGGGAGAATA
>CAZVSG010000176.1:0-2386 GCA_964629345.1 uncultured Christensenella sp.
TCCGCGTTGCCTCTTTCATTCGGCGTAGGCTCCGCTACGCCTCATTCTTTCGGCTGAACGGAGCCATCAAAATTCCTCGTCTCATCTGTGCGTTTACTCATTCGTTTCATATAAGGGGTCAGGCGGCTGGGGGAGTGGGTCTTCATCCTTCTCCGGGCGGGGTCCGCACAGCCCGTACTGGATCATGTCCAGCGCCAGCTCCAGCTGCGCGTAGGCGTCCTCCATGCCGCTGACGCTGGGCAGCTGGTGGAGGTTGGAGA
Organism: uncultured Christensenella sp.; assembly: GCA_964629345.1. Lineage (GTDB taxonomy): Bacteria > Bacillota > Clostridia > Christensenellales > Aristaeellaceae > UBA6115. The sequence goes on from CAZVSG010000176.1 coordinate 261, forward strand.
ACAGGATGTCCAGCATCCTGCGCACGAAGTCCGGCGGGAAGCGCGCGTCGATCTGGCCTGAGCGCACGGCGCCCTCCGCCAGCGCCTGCATCATCAGGTCCTTTTCGCTTGGGAAGCAGGCGATCAGCCTGCCCAGGAGCCCGGGCTCTTCGTTAAGCAGCCGGCCGGACAGGCTGTACATCCGTCTGTCCTGGAACATGAACGCCATCATCTCCCGGCTGATGAGCTTGACGGTCCGGAAAAAGTCGCCGCCCGGTCTCATTCCCTGCAGCCTTGGCATGAAGAACTCAAACTTCTTCTTTGAAATGATGTCCATCAGCGCCAGGTACAGCCCGAACTTGTCCCCGAAATGGTGGTAGAGGCTTCCCTTGCTCATCCCTGCCCGCTTCAGGATGTCGTTGAGCGAGGCCTGGCTGAAGGATCTCTCCGAAAACTCATCCAGCGCCGCCTCATACAATTGCGGGAAGCGCGGCAGGGGGTTGCTGTCCCCTGTCAGTTGGCCGGGCTCAAAAGTCCCCTTCATTCCGTCTCTTTTCCCCCCGGTGAACTTTTCTGAGGTCTGCTGTCAGTCTTCATCCTTCATCGGCGGCCCCTTTTTCTTCTTCTCAAGGATCTTGCTGAAGATCTTCAGCTTCAGGATCCCCAGTGCCAGAAAACCGACGCCGATCAGCGCCCATGCCCACCATTTCATCGCGGCATCCTCCTTTCGGATGGTTTAGACCGATCGGTCTAAACCGGGTGGTCCAATTATGGCAGGACATGACGAGTCTGTCAAGCGGTCAATTATGAATCATTTATTCTGACAGGCTCCCATTGGGAGAATATGGGAAAACGGTAACGGCGATGCCTTGCGGCATTTGGATGATATGCCTTTCCGCACTTCAGGCGGCGGTGCGGGAAACGAAGTGCAGTGACCCTGGAAAAGGCCTTCATTCCATTTATTCGTTTTTTCGTATAAGTCCAGCCTTGACATAGGATCCCATCATGCAGTTGTATATAAACAGCTGCGTGAAAGGAGAAAATACCGATGGATACTTGGAGAACGCTCCTGAAAGAAGATCCGACGGACTGGCTGCTGGAGGACAGTGATCCTTCCGTGCGCTATTTTACACTGAAAGATATCCTGGACAGGCCGGATGACGATCATGAAGTCCTGTCTGCCAAACGGGCAATCATGCAGACAGGCATCGTGCCCGGCATGCTTCAAAAACAAAGGGAGCCTGAGTATCTTAAAGCCTACTCCCGCTTTTATACTTACAAATATAAAGGGCTTGTATGGTCATTGATCACCCTTGCGGAATTGGGCGCCGAAGCGACACCGCAGATCAGGGAGCAGTGCGAATACCTGCTTGAACACTCCCAGGAGAGGCAGGACGGCGGTTTTTCACAGAATACAGCCGTGAAGACAGGGGGAGGCAGGATCAGCGAAGTCATCCCCTGCCTGACCGGAAACATGGTTTGGAGCCTGATACGCTTCGGCTATCCCGACGATCCGAGACTGCAGAAAGCGGTCGAATGGATGACCCGGTTTATGCGTTTCAATGACGGCGCTGAGAATGACCCGCAGGTTCCGCCGTATGACCATTTTGGGATGTGCTGGGGCGCGCACACCTGTCATATGGGTGTCGTCAAGGCGCTCAAAGGATTAAGCGCCGTACCGATGGAAAAAAGAACGAAAGAAATAGACGATACGATCATAAAAGCGGCCGAGTTCTTATTGCTTCACCATATATACAGGCGCAGCCATCATCTGGACCGGATATCAAAACCCGGCTGGCTCAGATTCGGATTTCCTTTGATGTATCAGACGGATGCATTGGAAATACTGGATATCCTGACCAGGCTGGGGATCAGGGACAGCCGGATGGAGGACGCCATCAGCATGGTCATCGCAAAACAGGATGACAGGGGCAGATGGAAAGCGGAGAACACTTACAACAGCGACCGTTTGCTGATCCCAATGGGCAAACAGAACGAACAGAACAAATGGATCACCCTCAGGGCAATGAGAGTTCTGAAAAGATATCACCATGCGCGCATATGGGGAAGAGATCCGGGAATCGATCCGCCCTCAATGCAGAGCAACTGAATAAATAACAGATTTCATGTGCCTGTCATGCTTTGCG
>CAZVSG010000177.1:0-2319 GCA_964629345.1 uncultured Christensenella sp.
CAGCCCCAGGTCCCCGTACAGGTACTTCTTGAAGGCGTCCGTAGCAGCGTTAGCGCCGAGGTCCACGCCGCCGGTCATCCTATCCAGATCTGCACGCAGGGCTGCAATCTTCGCTTGCGCCTCGCGCTGCTTCACCAGCATGAGCTCCCGATCCATGGGCACGCCGTTGTATTTCATGATGCCGCAGTAGACAGCAGTCGGGGATTCCACCTCTTCGACTAAGCTGCGGTGGGAAGGCAAGAATCGCTCAAACCAGGCATTGAAGCGGTGGTAAAGCCTGAGGGTGTAGTCCGCATCCGCACAGGCATAACGGAGCGCTTCTTCGCTTGCGGGATCCATCTCGTCAAAGTGCCTGCCCATGGTGACTGTTTGGAAATCGGGCATATCCGCCTGAAAGAGCGAAGTGGCCAGCAGTTTCAAGCCGCTGTCGGATAGCCCCCTGAACTCTTCCCTGTTCTTGAGCGTCAGCTGTGCGGCAGCGATGGTGTCATAGCAGGGCGGCTGGACCACGATGCCCTGGGCGTACAGGAACATCGCTTCAAAAGCCAGGTTATGCGCGACCTTGACGATATGGGGGTTCTCAAATAGGGTAGGTCTGAGATATTGTAGAATGTCTTCCGGAGCCTGGGCATTCTGTCCCGCCCGGTGCCTCAGCGGCAGGTACACCGCTGTGCCTTCCGAAACGGACAAGCTGATCCCGGCGATCTGGGACTTGTGCGCATCCAGCGCAGCGCGCTCTTCTGCGCGGTAGGGGTCCGTTGGGGAGGTTTCAAAGTCAAAGGCAACGATGTCAGCGCCTTCGAGATAGGAAGCCAACTCTTCCAGTCGTGTGATGCATCTGTAGTTCATATCCACTCTTTCTGCTGCAGGCGGGCACTGATGAACTGCCCGCCTGCAGCCTGTCCATTAAGTGAGGGGCTGAAGGATTTCCCCGGTCTGGGGATCTACCAGCTGGCCATTGATTTCGCTGAGGGGTTCGGCATCGTAGCCGATGCGGGCGCTGTACGCTTTGACCTGTTCCGTGAGCGGCTGGAGAAGCAGGCGTTCTTCCTCGGTCAAGGCACGCGCGACAGCAAACTGCGCCTGGGAATAGGCGATGCCGCTGGCGCTGATGGCCTTTTTCAGGGTGAAGCGCGTGACCACACTGCCGGATTTCTGGCCGTGGCTCAGCAAGCGCATCAGGTAGCGGGTGAAGTCCTTCAGGGAGCCGGTGGGTAGGGACAAGAGCATCGGGAAGACATCCCCTTCCCGCAGCAGGTAGATGCGCCGGCGGTTCTTGCAGGCTTTGCCGCCGCCTTCGCCCGATCCAAACTGGTTGTAGGGGCAGGTGGCGCAGCTGCCGCCGGGATCACCTTCGCCCAGGACGCCATCAAAGGAGCCGCAGTCGGGGGGATTGGAGCCGCCGGTGTACTTGTTGCGGTAGAAGGCATTCAGCGGATGATGGTGGAGGATGACCGCGGAAAACTCCTTCACCGCCTCGGGGCTGTCCGGATCCTCCCCAGGGACTTCAAAGACAGTGCTGCCGGCCGCGGGGATCTTGATGCGTTCAAAGCTGCTGGACAGTCCGGCCAGTTCGTCCGAGAGCGCAAGGGATAAATCAAAGTCCTGCAGTTTCCCGAAGGCGCTGCCTGTGGTGATGAGTTCATTGTTCTTCATATCGTTTCTCCTTACTTTCAGTTCCGGGTCGCCTTGCGGACGCCCACTGTTGCTTTTTCATAGAGGTTGACCAGCCCATCCAGCCAGTCAGGCAAGGTATTCATGTTCTCTGCTATCTGCTCCTTGACGAAGGCAGACAGGGAGTTCGCGTTGATCGTCTCGTAGATCAGGTCGCCGAAGCCGCCTGAGCGCAGGGCGTCGAAGAGCTCCTGCCTATGTTCTGCCGAGGCAGAGGCGCGGGTTGTGTTCGTCAGGCAGAACATGGTGCCCGCACGGGTAAAGTTCTGGGTCTCTGACTCCGCCATGGCAGTGGCCAGGGCGGTGTCCTTTGCTTCCAGCTCGGCATTGATCGCTTTCAGCTGCTGTTCCAGGTTCTTTTTCGTATCACGCAGGTCCTTGAGCTGATCGGCGAGTTCAAACAGCATGGATGTGTTTGGCATGGTGATCTCCTTTTATTGGAATGGGTTGCGGCCGGCCCGGCAGTCATCCACAAGGGCCTTGGCCAGGCTCGCCTTATCTTTCAGGGCGGCGAGGACCTTTTCATCGACAGTGCCTGCCGCCAACAGGTAGATATAGGTGCAGGGCATGCGCTGTCCGGCGCGGTGGATGCGGGCTTTGGTCTGCTCGAAGTTACCCATGGAGTAGTCAAGGGAGTAGAAGATC
>CAZVSG010000178.1:0-2158 GCA_964629345.1 uncultured Christensenella sp.
GCTGATGGACCTGACCACCAAGCCGGGCAAGGCGAGCGGCGGCTACATGACCTTCCTGCCGGACTACAAGGTGCCCTTCATCTTCAGCAATTTCAACGGCACCTCCGGCGACGTGGATGTATTGACCCACGAGGCGGGGCACGCTTTCCAGGGCTGGCTGCAGCGGGATGTGGAGCTGTCCGCCATCGCGGACTACACCAGCGAAGTGGCGGAGATCCACTCCATGAGCATGGAGTTCTTCACCCATCCCTGGATGGAGGGCTTTTTCGGACCGGACACGGAGAAATACTACTACAGCCACGTCGTGGACGCGCTGAAGTTCCTTCCCTACGGCGCTTCCATCGATGAGTTCCAGGAGTGGGTGTACGAGAACGTGGACGCCACCCCGGAGCAGCGCCGCGCGAAGTACCGGGAGATTGAGAAGAAATATCTGCCGCACCTGGATTATGACGGGATGGAGTTCCTGGAGAAGGGCGGCCGCTGGCAGAAGCAGCTGCACGTCTACCTCTACCCCTTCTATTACCTGGACTACACCCTTTCCCAGGTCTGCGCGCTGCAGTATTTCATCTGGGACAGGAAGGACCATCAGGAAGCCTGGGCGTCCTACCTCGCCCTGTGCCATGAATCCGGCCGCCTGCCCTTCAAGCAGCTGGTGCCCAAAGCCGGGATGAAGAGCCCCTTTGTGAACGGCACCATCGCCGCGGTCATCCCGGAGCTGGAAAAATACCTGGACGGGCTGGACAGAAGCAAAATCAAGTAAGCGATCAGGGGCAGGATCCCGCGCCCGCGTCTTCACCCGCCGCCCGGCTGAGGGGAAACGGGCCAAGATCGGAAACACACAAAAAGGGCTGCCGCCTCCTGAGCGACAGCCTTTTGTGATATGTCAGAGCGGATGACATTGTTTTGGTACGTGCGGCAACTGGATGCCGGCACGGCATCATCGGCACAGAGGCTATTCAGCCATCGCGCCAAAGAAGAGCGAGGTGACCAGGCCCTCTTCCAGCCCTGCCAGGATGCCGCCGTACAGGGACCCGATCAGCACCGCTTCCGTGCCTTCCGGCGCTCCCTCGGGGGCCAGGGCGTCCCCGTACAGGGCCTTCAGCATATCCGCCGTGTCCCCGATCCCAGCGCCGCGCGACGTTTTCCACTCACAGGGCGCGGTCGCGAAAACCGAGAAGACGACAGCTTCCGAACCGACCCCGGGATCCCGGGCCAGGCCGACCTGGACCCCGTACTGGGCGCAGAACAGGTCCCAGTGCTCCATCCCGTCGGCGCCCCACAGCACGGGTTCGCCCATCGCCACCCAAACACCTGGGATCTCCCTCAGCTCCTTTTCCGTCATGCCGACGCGCAGGGGGCCGAAGGTCTCGGCCTCCAGGCTGAACCCCTCCGCCGCGGGACCAGCCGCGCTTCCGGCGGTTTCCGCCAGCGCAGCGGACAGCCCTGAAAGCGCCAGCATCAGGCTCAGCACCAGGATTGGAACACGCAGTTTCCTTTTCATTTTCTTTCCTCCTTCATGCCAGTAGCATATCCTTGCAGAACCGAACAGAGCGTCCTCCTCCCAATATGGCCCGCGTTCAGACAGCGCGTTTCCGGGCTGAACGCAGACCTGCCGGCCTTTGGGATCCAGCCGCGGGTCAGGACAGCTTCCCCAGCATCTCCAAGATGTCCCGCTCGCGACGTTTCTCGTTCCAGCTGATGACGGCACTGGAGACAACCGTTCCGCCCTTCTCTTCGCAGAGCTTTTTCATCTGCTTCACGGCGGTGTTGCCGCCCATCCAGGGCAGGGGAAAGTGATGGGTCACATAGAGGCCGATCTTCTTTCCCTCAAGCGGGGGGAGGCCCGCCAGGTAGGCCTTCATCACCCCGGACAGGGAGAAGCCCCAGACCGGGGAGGCGAACACCAGACGGTCGAACCCCTCGGGGGACGGTTTTTCTGTCAGCCGGACCCGGCTGACGTCCGTTTCAGGCTTTTCATTGCCGGCCCTGACCTGCAGCAGCTCCGCTTCCTGCCCCTTGCCCTTCATGGCCTCCTGCAGCCGCCTGGCGGCCTGCAGCGTGTTTCCCGTGTTGGAATAGACGATGATCCCCGTTTTCATGGCGCGCTCCTTCAGCCGTTCGCCGGCCTGTCGTATGTCCTGGGATGATCTCAGCAGTC
>CAZVSG010000179.1:0-2137 GCA_964629345.1 uncultured Christensenella sp.
GCTGGCTCTAACAGAAGCGAAGGAGACGCAGACGCATGAACTTTCCTGACAGAGAAACCGTGGAGCGGGTGCGGAAAGAGTACCCGGCAGGAACCAGGGTGATCCTGGAGAAGATGGAAGACAAGCAAGCGCCGCCTGTCGGTTCGCTGGGAACGGTAATCGGTGTGGACGACACCGCCAGCCTTCTGATGAAATGGGACAACGGCAGCGGACTCAACGTGGTGTACGGCGAAGACCGCGTCACGAAGATGATCATGACGGACAAGGTGTTCCGGCAGCTCATGGACATAAGGTCCGGCGGGAAGAGCAACATGCTGGATGTCAATATGGTTCAGAGGCTGGCTTTTGACGCCGGGTACTACGAACTGGTCATGTACATCGAAGAGCACAAAAAGCAGTACGTCCACTTCATCATGACAGGCAGGGAGGAATGAGCGATGGCGGAGATGATTAAGGTGCTGGTAATAAATCCTATGGAACCGCCGAGGGTCGAAACCATCGAGCACACGCTGGAGAACCTCCAGGAGCTGGTGGGCGGCACCATCCAGGCATGCTACCCATGGGATGACCCGGTCGCTCTTCTTTGCGATGACGACGGGAAATTCAAGGGCTATGTGGCAAACAGAGTGCTGGAGGATGAGGACGGGGAGCCTTACGACATCGTTGTGGGAACTTTCCTGATTGTTGGCCTGACCCGAGAGGATTTTGGATCGCTTTCAGATGACCTCGCCAGGAAGTACACCGAGCTTTTCCGTTGGCCGGAAATGTTCATGCGCACCATGGATGACCATGTGCTTCTGGTCAGGATGAAGCCGGGAGAACAGCCCAGGATGATTGTCTGATCTGCCCGAAAAAGAGTTCGATCTTTTGTCACATAATTCTTTGAAAATAAGGGCTAATGGCCGTGGATAATCCTCAAAATGTACGCTAATATGCCACCAGAACGAGGGGGAAAACACCCCAGACGAAGGAGGCAGACACCATGAAGAGAGCAGAGCGGAGCGAATACACCTACATCAAGAACTACGAAAAGCAGTTTGACCTGGGATACGGCACGACCCTGACGATCCGGACCAACGGGAGCGCAGAGTACAAGAAAGCCCTGCACGACCTTTACACAGGCTGGGGTTTCCACCCCGCCAGCGTCCGGGTGGACAGCAGGATGTTCGATGAGAACGAGCGGATCATTTACATCTTCGGACAGACCTTCGACCTGAACGGCGAAGAGCATCCCTGGACAGAGCTTTACACCAGCGAAGAAAAAGCGCGGTTCGCCGCCGCCCTGAACTGAAGGAGGACACGACCATGACGAGCATTGACCTTTCTAACATGACCCCAGACCAGCGCCACCTCGAAAGCCTGAGGCTCCACGGAGCCCAGGTCATCGGACCCGACGGGAAACGCACCGAGCTGAACAGCTTCTTTGTGGGCAACGTCGTAAACGACTGCATCCGCATGGGCTGCAACGCCATCACCTACGATCTCTTCCTGCCGGGCATAGACGAGCCGATGATGATTGCCATCTGGAAGGACGGACACATCGACAGCGGCAGCGTGAAGGGCATCTGCGACTGCCTCGCCTCCAGGTGAGCGGCGCACACAGACAGAACGGGTAGAGGAAAAGGGCTGGAACTGACCGGCCTCTTTCCTCTGTCCATTGTGTCAGATCTGCGCGAAAAAGAGTTAGATCATTTGTAAAGACTATTTTCGCGAAAGCCGTGGATAATCCTCGGAATGTACGCTAATATGCGACCAGAACGAAACGAGGAGGGTACCACGATGAAGAGCCTGAGCGAGAAAATGAGAACCTACCGCCTGCCGGAGACCACCACAAGCGAGGAGCTGGGATGCAGCTGGAGCACGGTGATTGACTTCGGAAACAAGGTCCTGCTTGCGGGATACTTTTACAGCGGGCCCAAGGAAAATGATTACTTCGCAGCGGTTTACGAACACACCACAGCGGATAAGACCTGCGAGGGCGAGATCAGGCTGACAGCGGTCAGCGATGAGCATTTCGAGGATGCCGGACATGCCCTGCAGTGGGCAATGAACCATTAAGAACGGAGGCAGGAAGCGATGACCGAATACGCGAAACTGGTGCTGGCAGAGCAGACCTGCCACACCATCGAGATACGGG
>CAZVSG010000180.1:0-2074 GCA_964629345.1 uncultured Christensenella sp.
AGTGCACGCAGCAGCATGCCTGCTGTCAGCTCGCCGTCGCCGGTGGTGGAATGGTGCAGAAGGATGATGTGGCCGGACTGTTCGCCGCCCAGCAGATGGCCGTTGTCACGCATGCACTCATACACGTACCGGTCTCCTACGGCGGTTTGCTTGTATTTGATGCCCAACTCATCAAAAGCCCTGTACAGACCGAAATTGGACATGACCGTGGTGACCACGGTGTTGTCGGTGAGGTTGCCGCGCTCTTTCATAAAGCGGCCGTAGATGTAGAGGATGTGGTCGCCGTTGACGACGTTGCCTTTCTCATCCACCGCCAGGCAGCGGTCAGCGTCGCCGTCAAAGGCGAAGCCCACGTCAAGGCCGTTTTCGCGCACCAGCTTCTGTAGCCCCTGGATATGCGTGCTGCCGCTGTCCTGGTTGATGTTCAGGCCGTTCGGCGCGTTGTTGATGACGTAGGTCTGCGCGCCCAGTGCGTCAAACACGGATTTGGCGATCTGCCACGTGCTGCCGTTGGCGCAGTCCAGGCCGACCTTGAACCCCTTGTATGAAAAACGGGAGAGTGAGATCAGATATCCGACATACTGGTTGCGGCCGCCGTAGTAATCCACCGTTTTGCCGATGCGTTCGCGCCGCGCGAAGGGGATGACACCGGGGTCGCCGTCCAGGTAATGTTCAAGCTGGGTGATGAGGACCTCGTCCATCTTTTCGCCCTGCTGGTTGAGCAGCTTGATGCCGTTGTCATGATAGGCGTTGTGGCTGGCGGAGATCATCACGCCGCAGTCAAAGCGCTCGCTGCGGGCGAGGAAGGAAACGCTGGGGGTGGTGGTGACGTGCAGCAGGTAGGCATCCGCGCCTGAAGACGTGATGCCTGCGGACAGGGCGTCCTCCAGCATGTAGCTGGACAGGCGGGTGTCCTTGCCGATGACGATTCTGGCTTTCTTCTCCCTGCCGTAGTGATGCCCCAGGAAACGGCCGATGCGCATCGCGTGGTCGGCTGTCAGTTCAACGCCCGCTTCGCCGCGGAAACCGTCTGTTCCGAAATATTTGCCCATATCAACACTCCTTTCGCTGCATTATACGACATGAAGCCCTGTCTGTTCAATCAAAATCTCATTCCGGACCGCACGCTTTACAAAAAGGCCTGGAATCGCTATCATGCGCGGAGAACGGGGGGAGGCAGGAGATTGAAACGAAGGGATGTCTGGGTCATTGCGGCTGTCCTGGCTGCGGCGCTCCTGCTGCTGCTGGCCGGCCGCCTGTTCAGACCGGCTCCCCCTGAGGCGGCTTTTCCGACGCTGACGCTCAGCAACGCGGCCAGCCTGGGCAGCGGGGATTTCCTGAATGATGCCGAAAGCTATCTGCGCATCAAGCAGGGCAAAGCGTATTATGACCTGGTGCCGCTCAACGGCCCCGGGGAGATTGTCATCCGACAGAACAATGGGTGGGAAAACGTGATTCACATCGATAAGAACAGCGTGGTGATGCACAGCGCCAACTGCCCGAACCACGACTGCATCCGTCAGGGCATGATGACGATGGACAACATTGACACTCGTGTATTCCAGTCCTGGATCACCTGCCTGCCCCATGAGCTGAGCCTGGAGCTGATCACCAGGGAAGACGCGCTGCGCCTTGCTCAGGGGAATCCGTGATGAGCACGAAGAACCTTGCCCTGTCCGGCCTGTTTGTGGCCATCATGCTGATCCTGGGATACCTGGAGAAAATCCTCTCGCTTGGGCTGGGCTACGGCATCAAGCTGGGCCTGAGCAACTGCGTGCTTCTGCTGTGCCTGTACTGGTTCGGGGTGCCGGTTTCCTTCGCCCTGATGCTGGCTAAGGTCTTCCTGTCCGCCATCCTGTTTGCGGGGCTCAACTTCATCACGCTCAGCCTGAGCCTGGCCGGCGGCATCCTGAGCATGATCGGCATGGTGCTGATGATCTTCGTGTTCAGGGACGTAAGCCCCATCGGCGCGGGCATCATCGGCGGCGTGCTGCACAACGTCGGCCAGCTGCTGGTGGCGATCCTTGTTCACCGTTATCCTGTGCTGTATACCTATATCGCGCTGCTGGTCATC
>CAZVSG010000181.1:0-1850 GCA_964629345.1 uncultured Christensenella sp.
ATTTGCTGGCGAAGGCGATCAGGGCAGAGACGATCCAGATCAGCGACTCAGCCATAGAGCGCCTGCAGCAGCCCCTGCCAGGGACCCCAGCGGATTTCAAAGCCCTGGTGAATGATTTGAAAGCGCAGGGACAGATCACCGGTGTGAATTTCGCTGACGATGGTGTCTCTCTTGGCTTTCCATTGACCGACAGAGAGGATATGGTCCATGCCTTCACTCTGCTGACGGTGAACATCCTGGCCGCTGCCAAGGCAGCAACGCGTGTGCTTCCCGAGCGCCAAGAGCCCGAGAACGAGAAGTACTATATGCGGAGCTGGCTGGTCCGGATTGGCTTTGGCGGGAAAGAAACCAAGGCAGTGCGGGATGTACTGCTCAAGCACCTCAAAGGCCACAGCGCCTTCCAATCAGATGCGCAGGCGCAGAAGCACCGGGACAAGTACGCGGAGATTCGCCGCATTCATAGAGTGAACGCCACCGGGGAGGCACAGCAGACGCAGGCGAGCGTATGCTCTGCCCGAGATGCGGCAGGAACGTCCTCAAGGTGCCTCTGACGCATAACGCCCAGAGCCGGCATGTGGACCTGTTTGTCTGCGATGAGTGCGGCATGACAGAGGCGATGCTGGACATGATGCGCAACCCGCTCCCCCAGGAGCAGTGGGCCGCATTTCATAATCCGCCTCCTCCACCGCAGAAGTAGCCCACTTAATTCAGGAGCAGTCGACCACCGGCTGCTCTTGCCCGTAACTGGCCCACAAAGGCCTCCACGTGGGCTGGAAGCTCCAAGTGCCAGGAAACCCCCGCAGGAGGAAACCTCCCCCACAAAAGCAAAAGCCGCCCCTCCAGGCGGCTCTTGTGGTTCAGGGGGTTTATGCGGTGCAGCAGCGAATGCTGCGCCTCAGGGCTGGTTGCAGCGTCCGCCTGATTTCGGAGCGTAGACCTAGCGCTTCGTAAGCTTCTCGGATGCCCTCAAAGTACCGTTGGCTGGGAGGGTTGTAGGTGAAGCTTTTCATCTGATACGCCATCCCCTCAAGGGCCTTGCCGTCTTCCATATCCACCCGGCAGTCCAGTTTCCGGTAGTAGATCGGGAAACCCTCATAGCGGTCCAGTTGGTGTTCGTGCTCCGGGCTGATCTCCCAGACAGCGACCGGTACGGCGCCGAAGGGATTGTTCGTGGGGACAATGGTGGCGTGACGGTTGAACTCGAGTTGGTAGCCGTACAGAGACCCGGTGCCGATGAGCTGTGCGCCGGCGCAGCGGTGCGCCATCTGTTCCTGGTTCATGTTGGAGCCGTAAGCGATGTATTTCATGATGCATTCTCCCTTGATTCAAAAGCAGTCGCGGTAGGGAATTTCCTGGCCATTCACCATCCAGCCCTGGTCGAAGTCGTAATAGACCTCGTGGGCGTCAATGTACTCCTGCAGTGCAATGTCCTCCTGGATGCCGCAGCGCGTGTCATCCACTCGCATCAGGATCTCGCCGGTGTTGAACTCCAACACACAGATGATGTGCGGGCCGCGTTTGACCGTGGACTCTCGGATGATTGTGCTTTCCATGGGTGTTCCTTTCTCCCGGTCAATGACCCGGCCGGGAGGGCGGGTTAATTCAGGAGTGTTTCGCTGCCCAGGAAGCGCAGCGGGTGCAGGAGATGATCACCGGCAGCATCCTGAGCGGATGTCGGAAGGTCAATCGCATGGCAGCGCGCCGGGCCTCGTCGTGCTTCCCCTGGCGCTGCAGGTCCCAGAACAGTTCCGGGGTATCGGTGTGGTCAAAGATGTTCCAGCAGGTGCCTTTGTCAAAGATGCGGTTCATGGGTGTTCCTCCTTCTTGATTCCAAAGCGTGTGCTTACCAG
>CAZVSG010000182.1:0-1782 GCA_964629345.1 uncultured Christensenella sp.
AGCTCAACCGCTGGGAAAGCCCCATTCAGGATGACTATATTGAAAAGTACCTGGCCGAGCATGAAGCCCGCCGGCTTTCCCTGTCAGCCACCACAGACGCAGGGGCCGCCTATGCAGATGCCGATTTCATCATCATCGCGGCGCCGACCAACTATGACCCCAAGACCAATTTCTTTGACTGCAGCGCCGTGGAAAGCGTACTGTCGCAGATCAAGGCCTGCACAGCCGATCAAGCGGTCAAGCCCACCATCGTCATCAAGTCCACCGTCCCCGTGGGCTATACTGCGCATATCCGGGAACAAACGGGCATGGACAATATCATCTTCTCCCCCGAATTCCTGCGGGAAAGCAAAGCCCTGTATGACAACCTCCATCCTTCCCGGATCATTGTCGGTTCCGATGAAGGGAACCAAAAACAAGCTGAGGTCTTCGCGGCCCTCCTGCGGCAGGGTGCCCTCAAGGCCGAGATCCCCGTCCTGTTCATGGGGACAACGGAGGCCGAGGCGACCAAGCTGTTCGTCAATACCTACCTGGCGCTGCGCGTCAGCTATTTCAATGAGCTGGATACCTACACTGAAGTGAAAAACCTGAAGACCGCGCCGATCATCAAGGGCGTATGTCTGGATCCCCGTGTCGGCGACTATTACAACAACCCGTCCTTCGGCTATGGCGGATATTGCCTGCCCAAGGATACGAAGCAGCTGCTGGCGAACTACCATGATGTCCCGGAAAACCTGATCCAGGCCATTGTGGAGAGCAACCGCACCCGCAAGGACTTCATCGCCGAGCGCGTGCTGGAAATCGCCGGCACCTATACCGCCTCAGCGGACTACTCTACCGCATTGGAAACGCGGCAGCGTGAAACCGTGGTCGGTGTCTACCGGCTGACCATGAAGGCAGGCAGCGACAACTTCCGCCAGTCCTCCATCCAAGGGGTGATGAAGCGCATCAAGGCCAAGGGCGCCACAGTCATCATCCATGAGCCCACCCTGGAGGATGGCAGCACCTTCTTCGGCTCCAAGGTGGTCAACGACCTCAAAAAGTTCAAGAAGCTGTGCGGCTGCATCATCGCCAACCGTTACGACAGCGCGCTGGATGATGTTAAAGCCAAGGTATACACGCGCGACTTGTTCCGGCGCGATTGAGGGGGGCGGCTGACATGCTTTGCGAGGAAAAATTCTTCGAAATCTACGGGCGGGACGCGGAAAGCATCTCCTTCTCCCCTTACCGGATCTGCTCTATCGGCGCGCACAGCGACCACAACCTGGGCAAGATCACCGGCTTTGCCATCGACAAAGGCATTCATATCGCCTACCGCCCAAAGCATAACGGTGTGGTTGAAATGGTGTCCATCCAGTTCCCCAAGCGTGCCCAGTGGCATATCCGGGAGATCGGGGAAAAGACCGGCGACTGGGCCGATTATCTGCGCGGCGCCACCTGGGCACTGGCTAAGGTTCACGCCCTGACGGTCGGCCTCTGCGGCGTGATCGAGGGTTCCTTGCCCATCGGCGGCCTCTCCTCCTCCGCCGCGGTCATCCTGGCGTTTCTGGACGCGCTGTGCCGGGTGAACGGCATCAAGCTTGCTCCGCAGGAACTGATCGATATCGCCTTCGACGCGGAGAAGAATTATGTCGGCGTCAATGTCGGCACGCTGGACCAGAGCTGCGAAGTCCTCAGTAAAAAGGATCACCTGCTGTATCTGGATTGCAGGGATGGTCACTATGAACTGATCCCCGCGCATCCCGCGATGAAGCCCTACAAGATTGCCATCCTTTTCTCCGG
>CAZVSG010000183.1:0-1721 GCA_964629345.1 uncultured Christensenella sp.
TCAGCATGACCATGCGGGGTTTCTTCAGCATCCTGCACAGCTCCTCAAGGGAGGAGGCGCCCAGGATGTTCAGGCCTTTCGCGCGGCCGGAGACGAATTCATTCACCCGGCTGACGGTCCGGTTGTACACTGCGACAGCAAAGCCCTTGCTCTCCATGTTCATCACGAGGTTCTCGCCCATGACTGCAAGCCCGATGACCCCGATATCAGCTTTTTTCATAGGAATCCTCCCTTGTCATTTTCAGCGCAGCACGCGCGCCTTGCCTTCCCATATCCGATTCACCGTTTCTTCATCAGGAGGGCTTGCGTAGTCCTCGATCATCGTCACCGCCAGCGCCCCGGTCGCCCAGCCGAACTGGACGCAGCGCTCGCCTGGCCAGCCCTTCAGCAGGCCGTACAGCAACCCGCCCACAAAGCCATCCCCGCCGCCGATGCGGTCCAGCACCTGGATCTCCCGCAGCGGCGCTTCATGCCATTGCCCGTCCTTCCACAGGAGAGCGCCCCACAGGTGGCGGTTGGCGTCCAGGACGTGCCGCAGCGTGGTCGCGAACACTTTCGCATCGGGAAATGTTTCCCGGGCTTTTTTGATCATCCCCCTGAAGGCGGACGTGTCCCCGGCGATGCCATCCTCGGCCCTGGGGCCGGAAATGCCAAGCGCCAGCTGGAAATCCTCCTCATTGCCGATCAGGACGTCCGAAAGAGCCGCGATGTGCGCAAAAGCTTTGGAAAGCTCTTCTTCCCGACCTTTCCAGAAAGAGGCGCGGTAGTTCAGGTCAAAACTGATCAGCGTGCCGTTTCTTTTTGCCGTCTCCGCCAGCTGGACGCACAGCTTGGCCGTGCTTTCGGACAGTGCTGCGATCAGGCCGGAGAGGTGGATCAGGCGGACGCCGTCCCTTTCAAACAGCTGCTTCAGGTCAAAGTCACCGGCTTTCAGGAGGCGGCCCGCCTCCCCTGCCCGGTCATTGTGCACCTTCGGACCCCGCAGGCCGAAACCCGCGTCGGCAATGTTGAACTGATGCCTGTATCCCCAGGGGCCGCCCTGGGGGATCTCCGGGCCGACATACGCGATGTTCCGCCGGCGAAGCTCTCCCTTGATGAATGACGCGATGGGGCTTTCCCTTACGAAATTGGTCAGCGCCAGGGTCGAAAGGCCCAGCGAAGCGGATATGTTGAGCACGTTGCTCTCGGCGCTGGTGGCATACATGGTGTATTGATGGCCGTACCCGACCGGCTGGCGGTCCTGTGGGCTCAGCCGGATGCCCATGCTGGTCGGGGCGATGAGATCGTATTTCATGTTCTTCCTCCCATACAATTATACGCCC
Organism: uncultured Christensenella sp.; assembly: GCA_964629345.1. Lineage (GTDB taxonomy): Bacteria > Bacillota > Clostridia > Christensenellales > Aristaeellaceae > UBA6115. Next base: position 1,323 of record CAZVSG010000183.1, read on the forward strand.
GAATAGGCGCTGAAGCCGCCGTCGACCGGGATGATGATGCCGGTGACAAATCCGCTGGCCTCAGGGGAAACCAGGAAGAGCAGCGCGCCGATCAGCTCATCCGGCTCCCCGAAACGCCCCATCGGGGTGGATCTCAATATCTTCTCTGTCCTTGGTGTTGGTTTCCCGTCCTTATCAAAGAGCAGCGTGCGGTTCTGTTCACTCACAAAGAAACCCGGAGCGATCGCGTTGACACGCAGGCCGGACTTGGCGAAATAGGTGGCCATCCACATCGTCAGGTTCTGGATGGCGGCTTTCGCGCCGCTGTACGCGGGGATCTTTGTCAGCGGGCGGTAGGCGCACATCGAGGATATGTTGACGATGCAGGCGCCCGGGAGTCCGGCCATCTCCCCGGCGAAG
>CAZVSG010000184.1:0-1712 GCA_964629345.1 uncultured Christensenella sp.
CCAGCGCGCTGGATATGTTGTACAGGCGCAGGATCCAGGCCAGGGCCATGCGGGAAAGCGGGATGCCCAGGCTGTCCGCGATGGCGCTGAGCCGCTCCACCTTCTTTAGGGCGTCCGGGGTCAGCTCGCGCTTGATGAAAGTGTTCATCCGGCTGCTGGCGGCGCGGCTGTCCGCGGGGACGCCGTCCACGCTTTTGTACTTGCCGGTCAGGACGCCCTGTGCCAGGGGCGAGAACACCACCTGGCCGATGCCGTTGCGCGCGCTGGCGGGGATGACCTCATCCTCGATGTGGCGGTACAGCAGGTTGTACCTGGGCTGGTTGACGACGAAGCGGTTGAGCAGGAGCCTGTCCGACACGCGCATGGCCTGCTCGATCTGCGCGGCGGTCCACTCGCTGATGCCGGCGTAAAGCACCTTTCCCTGACGGATCAGGTCGTCAAAGGCGCGGATCGTTTCCTCCAGCGGGGTGTTCGGGTCAAAGCGGTGGCAGTAGAGGATGTCCACATAGTCCAGCCCCAGGCGTTTGAGGCTGGCGTTTGCTGATTCCATGATGTGCTTGCGGGAGAGGCCGCGGTCGTTGGGTCCCTCGCCCATCGGGAAGAACACCTTGGTCGCCAGCACGTAGGAGCTGCGCTCATATTTGCGCAGCGCCTCGCCGACCACCTTTTCCGCCTCGCCCCGGTTGTACACGTTGGCGGTGTCAAAGAAGTTGATGCCCAGCCCGTACGCCTCGTCGATCGTCCGGATGGCGGTATCCTTCTCCACCCCGTTGCCGTAGGTGAGCCAGCTGCCCAGCGAAATCTCGCTGACTTTCAGGCCGGTATCGCCCAGATTTCTGTATTCCATGTGTTTCTCCTTGTATCTGTTTTCTATATGCAGCGCTTACCAGCTGATATGGTCCGGGTCCGCGTGCCAGCCCGCGACGTTTTTCAGCGCCGCGATCCTGCGCATGTCTTCCGGGGCGAGTTCAAAGCCGAACACGTCGGCGTTCTCCCGGATGCGCTCCGGCGTGACCGACTTGGGCAGGGGCAGGAAGCCCATCTGCAGGCTCCACCGGATGGCGACCTGCGCGACGCTGCGGCCGTATTTCTCCGCCATCTCCCGCATCAGGGGCACGCTGAAGATCTCCCCGGTGCCCAGCGGGCTGTAGGCCTCCAGCAGCATGCCTTTCTCCCGGCTAAAGCGGACCACCTCGTCCTGCGTGTCGCCCGGGCACAGGCGGATCTGGTTGACGGCGGGGACGATCTTCGCGGTCCGCATCAGCTCGCCGATGTGCTTGGCCTGGAAGTTGCTCACGCCCAGCGCGCGGATCTGCCCGGCCTCGTGCATCTCCTCCATCGCCCGCCAGGACGCGGCGTTCATCTCTTTCCAGTCCCGCCTGAAGTCCGCGGGGACCGGCCAGTGGATCAGGAAAAGGTCCAGATAGTCCGTGCCCAGTTTCTTAAGGCTCTCCCTGACGGCGGCCTTGGTCTGCTCATACCCGCGCACATGGTTGACCAGCTTGGAGGTGATAAAGACCTCCTCCCGCCTGATCCCGCTTGCTTTTACCGCGCGCCCGACGCTCTCCTCGTTGCCGTAGCCCTGGGCGGTGTCGATGTGCCGGTAGCCCGCGGCGAGGGCGGCCTTTACCGCCTCCACGGCCTCCCGGCCGTCTTCCGCCTGCCAGGTGCCAAAGCCGATGACGGGGATCTTCACCCCGTTGGTCAGGGTG
>CAZVSG010000185.1:0-1559 GCA_964629345.1 uncultured Christensenella sp.
GGTCATAATAGTCATTCATATTGTCCAGGGAGATCACAGTGCCGCCGCTCAGCTCCTTCAGCAGGCGGAGGACCAGGTTTGCCCCGATAAAGCCGGGGGAACCGGTGACCAGGATCGTTTTGTTATTCAGGTCAATACGCTGCTTTCCCATGATGCTCACCTCGTCATTCCTCAGTCGCGCCGGAACAGGTCGCGGGTGTATACCTTTTCTTCCACATCATCCAAAACGCTGTCATAACGGTTGGCGATGATGCAGCCGCACATCTTCTTGAACTTCTTGAGGTCATTGACCACCTTGGAGCCGAAGAATGTGCTGCCGTCTTCCAGCGTGGGCTCATGGATGATGACCGTGGCGCCCTTGGCCTTGATGCGCTTCATCACACCCTGTATGGACGACTGACGGAAGTTGTCGCTGCCTGCCTTCATGGTCAGCCGGTATACGCCTACAACGGTTTCACGCTGCCGCGTTTCCAGCCTTGTATCATAGTCTGCCGAGGCGGTATAGGTGCCGGCGATTTCCATGACCCTGTCGGCGATGAAATCCTTCCTGGTGCGGTTGCTCTCCACAATGGCCTGGATTAGGTTTTCCGGGACATCATGGTAGTTTGCCAGCAGCTGCTTCGTATCCTTGGGCAGGCAATATCCGCCATAGCCGAAGGAAGGGTTATTGTAATAGTCACCGACGCGGGGATCCAAACATACGCCCTTGATGATCGGCGCGGTCTTCAGGTTTTTCACTTCAGTGTAGGTATCCAGCTCATTGAAATAGCTGACGCGCAGCGCCAGGTAGGTATTGACGAAAAGCTTGGTCGCCTCGGCCTCGGTCGTCCCCATGAAGAGCACGGGGATCTCGGCCTTGAGGGCACCCTGACGCAGGAGGGCCGCGAAGACCTCCGCCTGCTTCATGTTGCTCTCGTCCGATCCGACAATGATCCGGGAAGGATAGAGGTTGTCATATAGGGCCTTGCTTTCCCGCAGGAATTCGGGGGAGAAGATGATATTGTCCATGCCCGTTTGTTCCCGGATATGCGCGGTGAAGCCCACAGGAACGGTGGACTTGATCACGATGGTGGGCTTGACCGCTCTATCGGCTGTGCAGGCCTTGATCTGCGCCAGAACGCTTTCCACGGCGCTGCAGTCAAAGAAGTTGGTCTTGGGGTCATAGTTGGTTGGCGCCGCAATGATGATGAAATCGGCATCGGCATAGGCGGCCCCTGCGTCCGTGGTGGCTGACAGGGAAAGCCGGCGGGCTTCATGCTCAGCCAGAAACTTTTCAATATAGTCATCCTGAATGGGGCTTTCCCAGCGGTTGAGCTTCGCAACCTTCTCCGGGACGATATCGACGGCTGTGACATCGTTATGCTGGGAAAGCAAAACGGCAAGGGACAATCCCACATAGCCCATCCCCGCGACAGCGATCTTCTGCCTTGTTACGGCGGCATGACCGGCCTCGCCGCTGGTCAGCACATCTGTCAGCTCAAAACCCAGCGTATTCGCCAGGGCCAGCAGTTGATCCACGGTAGGGGTGTAATCCTCGGTCTCAAGGCGCGAGAGGATAG